>CAZDOS010000011.1:0-40644 GCA_964507095.1 uncultured Oscillospiraceae bacterium
ATATTTACTCCTTCGCAGGAATACGAAGCAGTTGACTCAATTGGTGTCGGTCGAGTTATGGTGAAGGCAATGAGGTACTGGAGTGTAAGTACCGGTATTGCTACTGAAACCAAATCGGCTAATGGCATTCAACAATTGTTGACTTATGAGGGATCAATAATTAAAAAATTTGATCCATATTGTCAGGATAATGGTACATTATGGATTTTACATAGAAATTTAGCTAATAACCAGGAAGGTGCTGTTGCTTGGTATTGGGCGTTCAATGAAAATGGTGAGCATGAGTTTACAAAGGCATCTTTTTCCGATTCTTTTTTTACATACTTACTAGTGAATGGATATAAGGGCACTAGGAAAACGGTGGAGAAAGAGTTTGATTGTTTCAAGAATACATATTTAAGCGATTCATATTCTGAAAGGAATAAAGCCCTTGAGGACCTTACAGTTCCCTTTTTCGCACCACTCAAACTGATAAAAAGCATGGGTGGTGGAACCTATGAGTTATCTAAAGGTAGTATTGCATCTATTCCTCCTGAAATTGCACTATATTGTATCTTACAAGATAATCAAGAACGTTTGGTAAACAACAGACAATTAGCTATCGATTTACTCTTAAAAGAGTCAAAGCAGATAGGCAAATATATGAATTTATCATATTCAACTTTGATTGAGATATTACAGCAGTTGGAGAACAAGGGATTGGTGTCCATAACAAATAATTTTGGTAATAGGTTTATCGAGCTTAATAGTATTGATAGCCATACTATATTAGAAAGCTATTATAACAATTTGAAGAGGTTATAAATGTCAACTTATTTAGATTTGATTCGTATTCAAGAAGACTACAATTATTCTGTGAATCTTCAGTTTGATGCAAATAATGATAAACAGTTATATAGATTTATTCCCGATAGCTCTTCTACAGATATGATCGGCAGTTTTGTTTCTGATATTACAAAGGGAACGCACAATAATCATTCAAAACTATTAATAGGTTCTTATGGAACAGGCAAATCACACTTTCTAACAGTTATTAGTCTTCTACTGGAGAAAAAATGTACAACAGGAATTGCGTATGATAGTTTCATAGAGAAAATTGGAAAATACAGCGATCGTATTAAGACCTTAATAAATGATTTTGAAAGCGATGAGAGTCAAAAACCATTTTTAGTAGTTCCCATCATATATGACTATAGTGATTTTGATAGGTGTATATATTATTCTCTAAAGAAGAAACTAGAGAATAATGGTATATCCATAAGGTTTAAGGTGTTTTTCGATCAAGCATTATTAGTAATCGAGAGATGGGAAGACGAAGAAAGTTCTAAGTCTAGATTAGAATTAGTTTGTGAAGCAAATAATACGACAATTAGCGAATTAAAGGATAGCCTTCGCAACATGTCTGATAAAGCTGAACCTATTTTTTTACAAGTGTTTAAAGGAATGACATTTGGTGTCGATTTTATTTACGAGTCAACTAGTTTAGTCGATTCTCTTGAAGAAGCGAACAAAGTCATTTCTTCAGACTATGCAGGTATTGTTTTTCTGTTTGATGAGTTTGGAAGATATCTTGAAAACAATATTAGACATATAAATGTTAAATCAATACAGGATTTGGGAGAGTATTGTAATCATAATGACTTCAATAACCATATAGTCCTGGTATCTCATAGAGAAATAGGACAGTACACTGTAGGGTTGGATCAAAGTTTAAGTGATGAATGGAAGAAAGTTGAGGGACGATATAAGCAAATTAGAATGGGCAATCGGCCTAATCAATGCTTAATGCTTGCAGATGACTTATTAGTTAAGAATAAAGATTTATGGAAACGATTCGAAAAACGTTACAAGGGTAGATTAAGTTGTCTATATAATAACACCGCAAGTTTTAAGGGATTTAATGGAATTGATTTTTATGGAGTGGGCTTTCCTTTGCACCCCATTACACTCTTTGCACTGGATAGGCTATCTAAAAAAGTAGCTCAAAATGAGAGAACTTTTTTTACTTACTTAGCAAGTAAGGATAGTAAGAGCTTGCATGATTTTCTAAGGAATAATGATACGAATTCGTTTCATTTCGTTGGTGTAGATGATATTTTTGACTATTTTGATTCGAATATAAAATCTGCTCAAGATTTGACGATTTCTGAGATTTATAGTCAATTCATAAACGCAAAGAATAAAAAAGCCGGCATTGATATGGTCTCATTATCAATTTTAAAGACGATACGGATAATAAAGATCATCAATGATTCTACAGTTTTAAATGCAGACAAAGATACTATTTTTAGTTCGATAGATGTAGAAAAAGACACGATTTCACAAGCTTTAGATTTTTTAGTAGATAATAGAATTATTAAGTATTTTGAATCGTCTGACAGATTTGATTTTTTCGACTCTAGTATTTTCAATGTATCAAAAATGATAAGCGAAGAATCTGCTAAAATCAGCGATGAAAGCATAGTAAATCTTTTAAATGAGGAGTTCGCTAATTATTATCTTTATCCGTATTCATATAACAGGTCATTCAGAATTAACAGAGTGTTTCAACCAGTTTATATTTCTGAAGAGGCATTGCCTATGTATTCGGTAAATTCGAGATTTGGGAGCTATTATGATGGAATAGTAATTCAAGTGCTTGTTGACAGTGTAACAAATCCAGAAAAGTACTATGATTATTCATTAATTAATAATGGTATAATCCTGCTCCTATACTCAAATACATTTACATTGAAACAGACAGTGAAGTATTACATCGCAGCAAAGTATCTTGATAGCAAGAAGAGTCAGTTCGTTGAAAGAGATCCAGTATTTGCTACGGAATTAAACTATTACATAGAAGACTACTACACACGCATCATAAGTTTGCTTTCAAAGTGGGAAAACTTCTCAGGAGAGACTGTTACTGTAATTGCAGAAGGAGAAGAAAAGAAAAATATAGGAAGAGTTAGTGAGCTCTCTGAGCTTGCGAGCTCTATTATGCATAAAAGATTTCCGAATACGTTGATTGTAAATAATGAGCTTTTAAATAAAAATAATGTATCTCCAACGATTCAAACTGCAAAGAAAACAGTTATGAATTATATTTTAAGTGGTCATGATATAGTAGATTTTGCAATTCAAAATGGATTATCTGTAGAAGGAATCATAGTTCGTTCTTTACTGCTTAAAAATGGCTACATTACAAAAAAAGCTCCAAACGATTCTCTTGGTATCGAAACATGGCCAATAGAATCATCTTCAAAAGTATATAACGAGTTTAATACATTTATTTCTTCGGCAAAAATAGAATCTACGGGTTTTGATAGTATTATAAACTGCTTAAAGAGTGAGCCCTATGGATTGAGATCCGGATATTTATCAGTTTTATTAGGATTCTTTCTTGCCCCATACAAAAAGAGTATTGTAATCATGTTCCATGGTGAAGAAAAAATGCTTTCTGCAGAACTGTTAGAAGAAATCATACGTCGACCAAGTGATTATTCTATTAGTATAATGAGTTGGTCTGCTGCGCAAACAGATTTTTTGAATCATTTATATGAGCTTTATTCTGATTATATGGATGAATCGGATGTCATTGGGCCTAAAAGAATAGTAGATGCAATGATGTCGCACTATAGGAGAGTTTCAAAATATTCAAGAACAACCAATGATGTCATTGAAACGACGAAATTGTTTAGAAAACTGATGGAAAGATCACAATCCAACTATTCATCATTCGTGTTTTCAAAGCTTAAGAGTATTACTGGTGATTATTTGTCCTCTTTCATAGCAATAAATGAGGCTAAGTATGAATTGGATAATGCTTTGTTTGCGCTCGCCCAAAGAATAGAAATGTATATATTTGACTGTTTAGGAAAGCCAAACAATACTAGTTTGTTTAGGGTCTTGGAAGAGTGCTATAACAATGCTTGGGCTTCAAAATCAAATAAAACGTTTGACTTCTATACAAATCAGTTTATTTCATATGTTGGAAAGCTTTCTAGTAATGTGACAGATTATGATGTTATATGCAGACTTGCTAAGATTTTTACCGGGCTGGAGCTCGATTATTGGAGTGATGAAAGCTTCGAAGAGTTTAAAAAACAATTCAAATCGACAATTAGTAAAATTGAAAGTTATGATCCTTTTGACATTTCTTCTTCCTCAACCAGGCTAATTATATCGTCCTCTAATACTGAGCGAACAATTGTTTTTGATAATAAGGATATTAGTTCGTTGGGGAAAATGGTTAAGAGCAAATTACAATCTACAATTAACAACTATGGTCTTTCGATTTCCTATGAGGATAAAATTCAAATCCTATTGGCTATAATTGAGGATTTAGTAGAAGGGAATTGATATGTCTAAACATATTTTTTGGTGCGAGGACTGTAGGATACCCTTAATTGAAAAGGATTCATGCCCACTATGTGGTCATAAATGTATATCTATCAGTTCAAGTGGCATCTGTAATCCTGTTTTCTTACAAGAGAAGAAGTTGTTATCATTCATAGAAAACGAGGATTTAACAAATAGTGCTATTTGGTATTTAGGTAGCAGTTACTATTTAATAGATGGTGTAAAGAAAAGAATTCAATATGTTGATTATTACAAAAATAACAAACATAAAGATATAATGCAGTTGCTTACGCAGGATATAGTTAACGATGATCATATCATTAATGAATTTGAGTATCTTGAGGCAAATTCGTCTTATCTTAGGGACTTAATATATGAGGCTGAACAGTATATCAACAGTGTGCATGCAATGTATTGCTCTAGTGGTGCGTATTTACCAACAGTCTCATTTTCAGGAGGAAAGGATTCTACTGTTACAAGTAGAATAGTTCGTGATGCGTTGCAGGACGAGAAAATAATTCACTTTTTTGGAGATACAACACTTGAGTTCCCGGAAACATATAATTATGTTAATGAGAGCTTTAGAAATGATAATCCGTATACTCCTCTGATTCCAAGTGAAAATGATAAGGATTTTTTTAAGCTTTGTAATGTATTCGGCCCTCCGAGTAAGTTTGAACGATGGTGTTGTACTATTTTTAAAACTGGTTCCCTGAATACTGAGTATCAAAACCTTGGGGCTAATAGTCTTACTTTTTTGGGCATTCGAAGAAGTGAGTCTAAAGAACGACGGAAGTATGATCGAACTCAGGACCATTCTAAAATTGGCTCACAGATTAATGCCATGCCTATAATTGACTGGAATGACTGTGATGTTTGGCTCTATATTCTTTATAAAGGAATCTGTTTTAATAATGCATATAGGTGGGGCTATAAACGTGTGGGTTGTTGGTGCTGTCCCAATAATTCGGATTGGTCTTCAATGCTAACTGAGATTTATTATCCTGATTTATCGAAAAAAATGCGTGATGTTATTTATGACTTTGCTACAAAAACAAATAAAACCGACGTAGAAGATTATGTCGATAATGGAAAATGGAAAGCTCGCAAAGGAGCGAGTGGACTAGAAGCTAAAAATGTGTCAATAGCAGATACACCGTGCAATTTATCAGATCGAGCTAGAAATCTTATTTTAAGCAGAAAGATTGGGAAGGACTTTTTAGAGTTTGTAAAGCCTTTTGGAACCTTAAGCATAGACGAAAAAGAGGATGCCACATATATTAAAGTTGATGAAAAAGATTATTTAGATGATTTTGGACAAAATCATAAAGGTAAATATCTGTTTGATCTTGTTATCACTTGGGGAACTCCAGTTGTCAAGGTGTTGCCAACAAAAGGGATAGATATGAATTTATTAATTAGCAGGCTAAAATGTCAGATTAGGAAATATCAGTTTTGTATCAGATGTTCGGCCTGTGATTCGATTTGTCCTTATGGAGCTATAAATACGATGGGAAATAAAAGGTACTCGATTAATGAACAAAAATGCAAACAAAACTTGCAGCGGTGTTCAAAATGCATTGCTAAATTCTATAATGGATGTATAACATGCCAGGTTTTGTCCGGCAATAAAGAACTATGGACAGATAAATAAAAAAGTATGGAGGTAATCGAAAATGATTTATTTTGATAATTCTGCGACTTCGAGACCAAAGCCAGAGGAAGTTTATAATGCATTCGATTATTATGTAAGAGAAAATGGAGCTAGTCCTGGAAGAGGTAGTTATTCAATAGCTGTTGATGCCTCGAGAATGCTTTATCAAACTAGAAAGACAGTCGCGCGATTCTTTGGTATCAGCGATGTTAACAATATTGTTTTTACTAAGAATTCGACAGAAGCCATAAATCTGTTTTTAAACGGATTTCTTAATTGGGGAGATCATGTCTTGATTGACCCATATGAGCATAATGCAATACTTAGACCTATTCAAACGCTGAAAAATGAAGGACGTATTGATTATTCTGTTATTAGTGTGGATGACTTAGAAAATCCAAATGAATTAGAGAAGTATATCCGTCCAAACACCAAGCTAGTCGCTTTATCTCTCGCTAGCAACCTTACAGGCCAGATTATTTTTACAAAGGAATTAGCTAAAAAGGCTAATGAGCTTGGCGTTAAGGTATTTGTGGATTCATCACAGGGTGCTGGTAAGAAGCTTATTAATATGGACAATGACTATGTAGATTTTCTTGCGTTTACTGGGCATAAAGATCTCTTAGGTCTTCCGGGCACGGGAGGACTTGTTTCAAAAAATACTTTGAAAATAAGACCATTGATTCAAGGCGGTACAGGTGTTCATGGAGAGAGCTATATCAATCCAGAGATTTACCCAGAAGCATATGAGTCTGGTACGCTTAATATGCCTCGGATTTGGGCTTTAAATGCTGCAATCACTTTTATTGAGAACAACTTTGATGAGATTTCTCGTAAAGAATCTGCATTGATTCATTACGCCATCAGTGAGCTCTCCAAAGATGAAAGAATTATAATATATAATAAAGATAAGGCTAGGGTGCCAACATTTTGTTTTAACATCAGAGGAAAAACATCGAGTGAGGTTATAGAATACCTAAATAGTAAAGATGTATGTGTTAGAGGTGGACTCCATTGTGCAATTAAGGCACATGAATCTATTAATACTGTAGCTATTGGTGCAATTAGAGTAAGTCTCAATTTCTATAATACATTTGAAGAAATAGATCAGTTCTGCACGATAATAGGAGATTATAGATGATATATCTTGTATTCTATAAAACTAATGATGTTTTTGTCTCGGAAGAGTTATTAAATGGAGCCGGAATTGAAGTTACAATTGTTCCTACACCTGTTCAGGATATTGCCTATTGTGGAGTCTGCAACAAAATTGATTCTAAGTATGAGAAAATAGCTACTACTATTTTGGGTAGTATGGATTATATTATTATTAGGAGCTAGGATGAGCTATTTTGACATTAGTCTCAGGAAAAAATATAAAACAAATGTTGATAATGTCGTAAGCGATTTTTATATTCCTGTTTTAAAAGAATCAACAGAGTATAAAAGGGCTGCAGGTTTTTTTACATCAAAGGGTTTAATTGAGCTGTCAAAAGGTATTTCGGGTCTGATTAGTAATGGTGGCAGTATAAAGCTAATTGTATCACCAATTCTCCTTGAGGAAGATATACGTGCAATCAAAAAGGGTTACAGCGAGAGAAATATAATTGAATCAGCGTTGCTTAGAGAATTTGAAGAACCAGCAAATCGGTCGGATGAAGAACGTCTCAACTGGATAGCAACATTAGTTTCTATGGGAAAAATGGAAATAAAAGTTGCTGTGGCTTCTCCTAATAAATCAATTGGTATGTACCATGAGAAAAATGGCTTAATGTATGATAGCCTTGGAAATACTATTGCGTTCACCGGCTCAATGAACGAAACAATTAATGGCTTCTACAATAACTATGAATCTATATTTGTCTTTAGCTCGTTGCGAGCGGAAGATTCTGAACGTGTTAAGGACATCGAGAATGATTTTAACTCCTTGTGGAGTGGTAATGAAGAAAATGTTAATGTATTCACCTTTCCAGAAGCTGTAAAAGAAAAAATACTTACATATAAAAAAGATTCTATTGATTTGGAATTGGATAAGAAAGAGGAGCTAAAAAAGAAAAATCTTAAAACTGAAGGTCCACTTCAGATTACGGATTTTTTCCCTAGAATACCTAATGACATAGAGCTTCGAGACTATCAAATTGAGGCGATTGATAACTGGGAAAGACAGTCATTTCGTGGCATTTTTGATATGGCTACAGGCACAGGTAAAACATTAACGGGATTGGGAGCTATTACTCGTTTATATGAAAGTAACAAAAGGTTAGCGATTGTAATTGTTTGTCCTTATCAACATCTAGTTGAACAGTGGGTGGAGGATATAAAGCGATTTAATATTGATCCGATTATTGGTTATTCAGCATCCAGACAAACAAACTGGAAAAAAAGGCTCAAGGACTGCGTTTTTGATTTTAAACATCGTTTGCTTAATACATTCTGCTTTGTAACGACTAATGCTACATTCTTGTCTGACTATGTCCAACAAGAGATGAGTAAAATAGGTCGGGATACTTTACTATTAGTCGATGAAGCTCATAATTTTGGCGCAACAACTCTAAGAAAGACTCTTAATGATTCATACGAGTATAGATTGGCACTATCAGCAACTCTTGATAGACATAATGATCCAGAAGGCACGGCGTTATTGTACTCCTTCTTTGGAGGGAAATGCATAGAATATGATTTGGAACGAGCGATTCAAGAAAAAAAGCTTACACCATACTACTATTATCCGGTAGTAGTATATTTAACTGATAAAGAATTAGAAAAGTATAGAGATTTGTCATATAAAATCTCAAAGCATTGTTTCTATAATGATGAGGATGATCTTGAAATTGATGATGCCGCGAAAGTCTTATTAATACAGAGAGCGAGAGTAGTAGCTGGTGCGAAGAACAAAATCTATAAGCTTAGAGAATTAATTGCCAATTATGTAACGGAAGATCATATTTTAATTTATTGTGGTGCAACAAAAGATATGGACATTATTTCCGATGTTTCTGAAAGGGATGTTGAAGGAGAAAGACAAATAGTTAGTGTATCAAAAATGCTCGGGTTGGATTTTGGTATGAAAGTAACACATTTTACTTCTTCGGAGTCTTCAATTGAACGTGAATTAATAAAAAAACAATTTGCCGATAGAGATCCATATCAGGCCCTTGTGGCGATTAAGTGTCTAGATGAAGGAGTCAACATTCCAAGCATAAAAACGGCTTTTATTCTGGCAAGTAGCACTAATCCTAAAGAGTATATTCAGAGAAGAGGACGAGTACTTAGACTTTATAAAGATAAGAAGTATGCAACAATATATGACTTTGTTACTCTTCCCAAAGAATTGGAAAAGGTTGACTTCTCTAGTGAAGAAGCTCATTATGATTATTCATTAATTACTAAGGAGATAACAAGAATGAAGGAGTTTGGTAGAATTTCTCTTAATCCATCTGACTCTGACAGACTCATTAAAATACTCGAGGAAACATATGGATTGGACAGATTCGATGGAAAGGAGTTTATCTATGGATGAATTTAATCTTGACCCTAAAAAGCTTAACTTGATTAAGATTAAGGTTATACAACTCGAGAGGGATAATCTAATAAAGAAAAAACCGAATGATGAGATTGTTAGTGATATTAGAAAATATGTTAAGAAAGTAGTTGATTCAAAATGGTGATAAGAAGACTTATTCTGAACAATTTCAGACAATATATAGGGAAGCAGATTATTAATTTTTCGACTGATCCCCAAAGAAATGTAACTGTTCTGATAGGTATCAATACTTCCGGTAAAACAACATTTGTTAGAGCTTTTGAGTGGATACTATATAATAAATGTGAATTTGAAGATAAAGTATTACTCAATAAAAAGGTTGCTGATTCGATGCCTCAAGGAGATCGACAAGAGGTTTCGGGAACACTTATTATTGAGCATAATAACATGGTTTATGAGATAACTAGAAGACAAGCATATATTAAGACGGGAGATAATGTCAAAGGACTTCAATCAGAAGGCAGAATTTACTATCTGCAGGACGATGGACAAACCAAAACTTCTATTGATAGCGATTTTCAGTCTAATATTCAGAGTATTCTACCCCGGTCACTATCAAGTTACTTCTTCTTTGGAGGTGAGAGGGTTGGAACTATAAGTGATCGCGCAGATATTGAGGAGTCCGTGAAGGGCCTGATGGGTCTTAATATTCTTTCAAATGCAATAAGTCACTTAAAGATATTGATCAGAAATCTTAAGAAGGATCTTGATTATTCAGGTGATGATAAGACAAGAGAATTAAATGAACAACTCGAAGCTCTAAGGATTAAAGAATTAGATTATAAACAAGATTTGGATCAAGCAAAAGATCAGTATGATTATTTCTTAGAAGAAAAAGAAAAATATGCTGCACTTTTGAGGGCTAACGAGAACTCAGCAATTGATCAAAGACGACGCGAGGCAATCGATAGTAGTATCCAAAGTTTAAACAGAAAAATGGAGAAGGAGAAAAAAAATATTGTTTCATATTTCAGCGATAACTCCTTCGCTTTCCTATCAATTCCTTTACTTGAAAAAGCCATTAGAATGC
This sequence comes from uncultured Oscillospiraceae bacterium, assembly GCA_964507095.1. GTDB lineage: Bacteria > Bacillota > Clostridia > Oscillospirales > Ruminococcaceae > RGIG3102. The sequence goes on from CAZDOS010000011.1 coordinate 10,570, forward strand.
TAGATTCGGTAAGTGATTCGACTGAGAGTATACCAGAAATGACAGCATCATCTCTAGATTACATATTAAAGAGACGAGTTTGTATTTGCGGAACAAGGATTACTCCTAATTCTCCTGTTGAACTAAATATACTAAAAGAACGATCAAAACTTCCTCCAGAATCAATTGGAGCTATCGTTAGAAGATATAGAGAAACTGCGATGCAGTACTTGACCTCATCAGAATCGTTTTTCAATTCTTTCGAAGAGTCATTTAGTAATTTTAGAGAGTCAGAAAGGTTGATGAATCATCAAATTGATGAGAAGAAAGACTTAGAAGAGCGTCTAATTGGAAAAGAAGATATTCATGTTTTGGAAAAACACTACAATGAGGCAGACCGGGGTGTTCGCAAGTATGAAAAGGAGAAGGAGTCAATTCAGCAGAAGCTTGGCTCGATAGGAAGAGATATTCAAAATTGCGAAAATCGGCTAGATAGATTGATTGCAAATGATAACAAGAATAAGCAAACTATGGAATACATAGGTTATGTTCAGTCTGTTTTAGATTGGATATCAGATGCTTATGATGAACGAGAAGCTAATGTCAGGAACAAGCTCGAAGAAAAAGTAAATTACAACTTCTCAAAAATGTATCATGGAAGTCGTACAATTTCTATTGACGAAAAATATCGAGTTAAATACATTGACGTTACAACTGAAGAATCTGAAGGGTTAAAGGCCGTCCGAAGTTTTGCTTTTGTTTCAGGCCTCGTAGATTTGGCGAAAGAGATTCTAGCTACAAACAACGAAGAAGTTGATGTTGGACCACAGTATTATCCTCTTGTAATGGATGCACCATTTTCAAATGTAGATGAGATACATATTCGCAATATTTCTACTATTCTTCCTAGTTCTGCCCAGCAAGTCATAATAGCTGTTATGAAAAAAGATTGGGACTTAGTGTCTGGAATAATGAGTCCTTATGTGGGAATGACATATGAGATAAAAAAGGACAAGGATTCAAAAGGAAAAGATATAGATACTATGTCACATATTAAGGAGGTTTGATTATGTTTGATGATGATGTTCAAATTCGCGGAAAACATGCTACATATTGGAAAGCTTTGTCAAATCTTCCAGGTAATGCTGTTGACAGAGAGGCGAAAAAGCATTTTAAAATCTTTGAGAATTATATTCATGTATATATGGTCGCTCCTATTATTGGATTGCTCTATAATAGAAAGGGTCAGTATGATCCCAAAGATAAAGATGATGATACTGCGGGTATGTTAGCAGCTGTTCTAATTAAAAATGCTGCTAAGCTAAAATACATTTACAGGCTTATTATTTTATCCGATGATTCCCTTGGGCTTTCTCCGGAGGAGAAGATAGATTTGGCTTTCAGAGATACAGACAAAGAATCTGAGGCAAAAGGGATGAAGTTGTATCATGACTATTTTCTGGGCGGCCTTGAAGTCTTATATGAGGAATTTGTTCTTAAATGCGATACTGATGATGATTACTTGGTAAGATTGTATGAGTTTATTAGTGATTTTAATAATGAGCACTCAATAGAAGACCTTACACCGGACATTGAGGGCTTATTGAGTAAGTAAGGTTTTGGTATGGATTATAGGTTATTTGATAGCATCTATTCTTTTATCAATTCAAAGATCGATACGTTCAACTTCAACCAATTAATAAATGAGATTGGCAACGAGACATTTGAAATACTAGTCGAGAATGATCATTTTCGAGATGTAGTGAGAAAATACATGTCAGATGATATTCTTTTTACTCAAACAGAGTGGAGTTGGATTTCATATGGTGAGTTAGTAACTATATTCAACAGTTCAGACGATAACTATATATTCTTTATTAGTGTCAATTGCGATATACGTGACTACTATATAGTATGTGCAGCATTGATCAAGATTCTGCGATTAGTCTTTAAAAATGATTCGTTATTTATCTTTAAGATGGACTCACAAATTGCATTTGGTAGTCCCAAAAACTATTATTCGGATATACCTAATAATTTTGTCATTACCAGACCATTTAACGAGTCAAATATCGATTCGTTGATTGATTTTTTAGAAATGCTTCTAATATCGGAAAAGTGGAGTATACCGATATTAATAGATGAATATGGCCCCATATTTGATGACAATACGGAACTGGATACAATTGATGACCATCAGTATAAGATATTCGAAATGATGTTTAATCAAGATGAATCAATATTAGAAGGAAACGATGCCTTTTATGAAATGGGTGTAAATCGAGATAGCATTAAAGATGATAATAGGCTGTTTTCGGAAAACATGATCGAGTCTGCAAATTTAGAGCTAAAAGGAGTTGCAGACGAGAAAAAACTGTCTTTCAGTTCGTTTGAATTAAGTCTACTTGAGAAAAATACCGGTGATAAAGTTATTTTTGATGACGATTATTCTGAAGATGAGATCGATATTGATATTACTGAAGCTGCAGACGACATTTTAAAGGATTTACTAAATAAGAATTATTAAGGAAGATTAAGATGGAAGCTAAAGCAGCAAGCCTTTATTTTGTAGGAGAATATAAAGAATTAATTATCCCTTTCTTTCAAAGAAACTATGTTTGGGAGGAAGAAAACTGGAATGAGTTACTTAATTCGTTAGAAAATAAAGATGTTGTTCCTTATTTAGGAACTGTCATCCTCAAAACTGATAATGATGGCAGAAAAATGATTATAGATGGTCAGCAGAGACTAACAACTATTTTTATTCTTGTGAAAGCATTATATGATAGTTTTGATGAGTCCCAGAAGGCCAGACGGACAAAAATCCAAGATTTTCTGTTCTTCAAGGAAAATACAATGTCCGATGATTCTAATTGGAAAACCAGAATTCGTCATTCTTTAGTGGACAGGGAAGACTTCAATAGGGTGATAAAAGCTGGATTCTTGTCGGACGATAATATAATAGATTCCGTTAATTCAAATAGTAGAATTATCAACTGTTATAAGTATTTTTATAATAGGTTTTTAGAGTATAGTATTGAAAGAAAACGGAAGTTATATGACTTGTTATTTGACACTGATCGAAAAGTACTGGTTCTTTTAAATCTTAGTTTTAAAGATATTAATGAACAATCAATTTTTGATACAATTAATCGCGCTGGAGTAAGGTTAAGTACTGCTGAAATCATTAAGAATAATCTTTTTAAATATTTGTTGGATACTTGTGGAGAGAATGAGAAGTGTGCAGATGACATAATTGATAAGTATGAGATCAATTGGCACGATACTTTTTATAAAGATTCAGAAACAATTTCTATTTGGGAAGAAGAAAGAGTCTTCGGAAATGTGAAGCATACTAATCTTGATTTTATTCTATATTGTGTTGCATGTATTAGATGGGGCCTTTCATCAGATTCATTTTCCAAGTTGGAAAATGTATATGAAACAAATATGAAAGTATTGGATAAATCTGAATTGTTACAGCTTCTATTTGACATCAAAAAATATGCATTAATATTTAGGGAGTTTATTCTTGATTTTAAAAAAGAGTTAAACGGAGACGATTCAGTCTATTTTACATACTCTGATCATGTTAAAAGGCTCCTCTTAATACTTGAAGTATTTGGAGTACAAATGTTCTATCCCTATGTAATAATGAGAATTAGTGAAGCAAATAGTGATTTTAATAATAAAGAATTGATCCATGACTTTTCAATTCTCGAGTCTTTCATCGTTAGGAGAAAAATATCAGGAAAAGGCACTCATGATTATACAATGAAGTGTAACGAAATAATCCAAAATGGAATCGGAGAATTAATAAAAACGGATTTAGGGAACAATTCAAGTACGTTATCAAATGATGATGTTAAAAGGTATTTATCTTATACAAAAGATGATGCAGCGAAAATGATTCTCTTTTGGGTTGAACTGTATAAAAGAAGTTCATCTAAATTTGATGAGATGGCACTTCCTTATGGATCTTATTCATTAGAGCACATAATGCCTAAGAAATGGGAAAAAAATTGGAGCAATGTAGTTATTAATGATGGATATAGAGTTTATGATGTAAATAGTGATGAAGGACGATTAATTAGATCAGAGCATATTCAGTCAATCGGAAATAAGACGTTGCTTACTGTTCCACTTAATTCTACAGTAAAGAATGCATCTTTTTATGACAAGATTGAAGGAGTGGGGAAGGATAAAGGTAATAAAGAGGGTTATAGGAAGTATGCCTCGTTACTTATTACAAAGGAAATTGTTGAGAAAGCTAGTGAGAGTGGTTATTTATGGGATGAGGGACATATCGATGAGAGAAGAGATAGTATCTACAAACTATTTATTACTATTTGGCCAGATTATGCTTCAGACGTGATAACTAGCTCGGTAATTCCCAAAGCAATAGATGTAAATGATTTTACGGAGGAAGAGCTTAAAAACCCAATTTTACTTGCTGATAAACTTGAGATACTTGAATCTATTAATGAGAGTGACAATCTGATTTCCGAAGAGGAGTTAGTAATGAGTGTTTTCGTGTCTCGAGAAAAGGTAAGAAATGATATAAATAACGGAGCTTTAATTCCTTATAGTGTTGGTGAGGGTAATAATCATAAGCAGATAAGGTATTTTACACCAGAAGCAATTGACAATTATATCGATCAATATGGACTAGAGCGAATAACTAATGAAAATAGGAAAGATCTATTTTGGAAAATGACTGTTGATGGTTCATATTCATATTCTTATAAAATGGTTCTTATTAAGGCTATTCTAGAATTGTCAACGGATAAGGGAGTAGTTGACATGAATGAGGTTGTTCAATACTTCAAAGAGTTCTACTACTCGAGGAAAAAAGCTGGCAAAACAGTTGAACAGAAGGATAGCATATTTGTTAAAGATAATATTTCCAACAAAATGGTACAAGAATTGATTCTTACTTATCCGTACCGGAGATATAGAGACATAGGAGCATTAGAATATGATTCGAGTAAAGGAAAGATTATTATTAGTGAATCAGTATGGAGAAAAATGACTCCCAAAGAAAAAAAGCAATTAAAAACCGAGTGTGATAGGATCTTAAAGGAATATTATATAAGGATATCAAAATCAAATCATCTTTGAATTCACAAATATGTATTTTTAAATACTATATAACAATGATATGTCTTAGGAGGTATTCTATATGTATTATCATATTTGCATTATGAACTGTCTTGAGGATTGGTATAGAGAATCTAAATATATTGGCCAATATGCTACTTTAGAAGAGGCAATTGAATATGCAAATAATAATGCGTATTCTTTTCCTGTTTTTAATGTTAAGGGATATATCCATTGGTATTTTCAGAGTTGTGAAAGTGACGGTATTCTTCACAATCCTGATAAAGAAACTGATCGTCTTGAATGCTATCAGCTTATTTGTATTATTCCTAGCGAGGAAGATGATATCTGGTATGATGAACTCTATTCATATGATCCTCGATCAGTTTATAATATGTATAGAGAATATCTATTGTACTACACAGGAGAATATAAAAATTACAGATTAGAAGTGGTAGAACTCGAGGATGAAGATGATGAGTATTATTAATCAAAGCATTATAATACACAAATATCTAGATTCTAGTGCCAAGATTGACTGTTGATAATTCATCTAACATATAGTAATATATAATTGAACAGTAAAATGTGTGTAAAGTAGAAATACCTTACATGCTTATCCGGAGGTTTACGAATGAATAAAGTTAAACTTTCCATAGGTGGGTCGACATATACGATCAGCTGTGACGAAAATGAAGACAAGGTACTTCAGCTCGCATCAAAGCTCGACTCAGATATCAACGAAATCCTCGAACGGACACCTTCAGCCTCTGTTACTGCTGCCGCTATTCTCTGCGCTTTGACATATCTTGAGAAACTTGATAAGTCAGATCAGGGTGCAGACAACATGAGGATGCAGATCAGGCAGTATCTGGAGGAAGCTAATTCCGCCAGGGCTGAAGCTGAGAAGGTCAAGATGGAACTCGAGAAGCTTAAGATAGATATTCAGTATCTTAAGAACCAGCGAGGCAATGAATGACGAATACCATTGATATTCTGGCCCCTGCCGGGAATATGGAGTGCCTTCGCGCAGCAGTTTTTGCCGGCGCGAATGCCGTATATCTCGGCGTACAGAGTTTCAATGCAAGAGCCTCTGCGGCGAACTTCAGTTTTGATGAACTGAAGCAAGCCGTGGGGTTTTGTCATGCCAGAAATGTCAAGGTCAATGTAACACTTAACACCATTATATACGATTCCGAGCTCTCTGATTTTAAGGATACGGTCATAAAGGTCGCTCGGTGCGGGGTAGACGCCGTACTGACCCAGGACCTTGCTGCAGCAAGGATCATTAAGGAGGTAGCACCGGGAATCGCACTTCACGGCTCCACCCAGATGGCAGTTCACAGCCTCCGGGGAGCATTGCTGTTGAAGGACATGGGCTTTTCAAGGGCCGTCCTTGCAAGAGAGATGACTATGGCTCAGGTCAGGGAAGTCACGGAGAAAGCCGGGATAGAGACTGAAGTCTTCCTGCATGGAGCTCTCTGCATGTCTCTTTCGGGACAGTGCTATGCCAGTGCTTTCCTTGGTGGAAGAAGCGGAAACAGGGGAAGATGCGCTGGTACCTGCAGGCTTCCTATGTCAGCCAGAGGAGGAAAGGACGATTTCCATCTTTCTCTCAAGGATCTCTGCGCAATGGAGCTTCTTAATAAGCTCAAAGAGATCGGCGTAAAGTGCGTCAAGATAGAGGGAAGACTGAGAACTCCCGAATATGTTGCGGCTACCGTCAACAGTGCCGTGAGCATACTTCGCGGCGAAGGCTATGACAGAAGGATGCTGAGCGATGTGTTCTCCCGTTCAGGCTTTACAAACGGATTTCTTGAAGGACATATAGACGGATCGATGTTCGGAGTCAGGACACGGGAAGACGTAAAGAAGACGAAGGAAGCCCTTCCTAAGATCCGTGAGCTTTACAGACGCGAAGGACAGTATGTTCCGATAGAACTTGATTTTTCAATGGACGAAAACGGCGGACTGCTCACTGTTTTTGACGGTGAGAGAAAGCTCTCCGGAAGAGTGGACAGCGAAGTGTTCGATTCGGATTCGGATTTCGAGCCGAAGATAGTCACTGCTCTGGGAAAGTTGGGCGGAACGCCATTCTATGCTGACAGCATAAAGGTGTCCTGTCTGGATGGAAAAGCCTTCAGGCTGTCACGGCTCAATGCGGCTAGGAAAGAGCTTGTCGAGGCTCTGCTTGCTGACAGAGAGACCGTTACAGGACACGACATAAGAGATTTTGAAATACCGGAGCCTGTATACAGGAAAAGGACCCCTAAGCTCATTGCACGCTTTGAGAATGCAGGGCAGATACCATATAAATACATGAACAGCTTCCGGTACATCGTCGTTCCGATAGAGGCAATGGATGATGTACTCGGGCTCAGGTATCCCAAGGAAAGGATAGTCCTGGAACTGTCCAGGGACATCTTCGGCAAGGAAGAGTGGATACGCTCTCAGATCCGGAAGGCAAAGGGATCGGGCTTTGACCGGTTCTGCGTTTCGAATATCGGGCACATTCCGCTCGTAAAGGACTGCAGAGTGATGTCCGGCTTTACGCTTAACGTCTCAAACAGCCTTCGGGCGAAAGAGTTCATGGATCTGGGCGTTGATCTGGTAACGGTCAGCCCTGAGATAGATCTCGGCAAGATAGGCGAGATGGATTCCGGTATCACGACCTGTGTCTGGGGCTACGGACACATACCTCTCATGCTGACAAAGTCCTGTCCGCTGCACAATGTGCACAACTGCAAGGGTTGTGACGGAAAAGGTGAACTGACAGACAGGATGGGCAAAAAACTGCCTGTCGTATGCCATGGCAGAGTAGGAGGCTACCGAGAGATATTCAATCCTGTCCCCATATACATGGGCGACAGAGCCGGGGATATTAACACTGATTACATATCCTTGAACTTCACCATAGAGGACCTCAGGAGAGTAGAAAAGGTGGTCGCTTCCTTCATCGAAGGTTCGGCCTTTGACAGGGAATTCACCAGAGGCCTTTACATGAAGTCATCGATTTAAGAACAATAGAGAGAAACGGAGAATTTGAGATCAGATGAAAAAAACATTCCTTTTTCTGTTCTATCTGCTTGCAGGCATAATCCTCGGATCCCTTCTGGCGTCTGTATGCGTCAGGATACCGGGACTTGCCTGGCTTGGATATTCCAACACGATAGGCTTTGGTGAAGGAGCACCGGCAGTGCTTAATCTCATCATAGTCAGAATAACGCTCGGCTTTTCGATGAGCGTGTCGGTGGCACAGATAATCACGATAGCTCTGGCCATGTATCTGTATTCAAGGAGCAACTGAAATGCCTAGGATAATACTTGCGTCTGCTTCTCCGAGAAGAAAAGAACTGATGTCAAAGATCACTGGGGATTTTGAACGGATCCCGGTGAATTCACGGGAATGGGAATATGACGGTCTTACTCCCGCCCAAAAGGCTGTAAGAAGAGCCAGGGACAAGGCAAATGCCGCAATGACAAAGCTCAAACTTGGCTGGGACAATGTGGTCATAACCAGCGACACTGTCGTTGACGTTGACGGACAGGATCTCGGTAAGCCAAAGGATGAATATGACGTCTACAGGATGATAAAGCTCCTGTCAGATAGATGGCATATGGTCCACACCGCTGTATGCGTATGCTATCAGGGCTTCATGTATTCTCTCTGTGAGGATACTCGGGTCGAGATCGGCTATGTTGATGACCGGGACATCATAGAATACGCCAAGACCGAAGAACCATATGACAAGGCCGGAGGCTATGCAATCCAGGGATATATAGGTCATTTCCTCAAGGGCATGAAGGGCGACTATGACAATGTCATGGGCTTTCCGACATCCAGAGTGAGGAAACTGCTCAAATATCTGGGAGTCATTTAAGCAATATTTAACATTTTATCAATTGAAAGCACCGACTTGTATATGATAAACTAATTTGTACTTTATATAAGGAAACAATATCGAAAGGCGATAGGACAACATATATGGCAAGTTTGAACAATCTTCTGGGATTGAATAAGAATATAGGCATCGACCTCGGAACGGCCAACACTCTCGTTTTCATGAAGGGAAAGGGAGTCATCATGCGCGAGCCGAGTGTGGTTGCCGTAGATACCAAGAATGACACGGTAAAGTTCGTCGGCAACGAGGCCAAGGAAGTCATAGGAAAGACTCCTGGTTCCATCATGGTCGTAAGACCTTTGAAGGACGGCGTTATCGCAGACTTCGACGTCACTGCCGCAATGCTCCGCATCTTCATAAAGAGAGCCTGCGGTTCTTCACTCCTCTTCAAGCCTACGGTCATCATCTGCATCCCTTCCGGAGTTACGGAAGTTGAGAGAAGAGCCGTTCGTGACGCATCAGTCAACGCCGGAGCCGGACGGGTCATGATCATAGAGGAGCCTATGGCTGCCGCGATCGGCGCTGGTCTTCCTGTTTCGGACCCTGCAGGAAACATGGTCGTCGACATCGGAGGAGGTACGAGCGAAGTCGCCGTCATCTCGCTCAACGGCATCGTTACAGCAAGGAGCGTAAGGACAGGCGGAGACGAGTTCGACCAGGACATCATCAACTACATAAAGAGAAAATTCAACCTGCTCATCGGTGAGAGGACCGCGGAGCAGATCAAGATAAACATCGGCACGGCATATAAGCTGGAGGAAGACCTGACGATGGAAGTCAAGGGAAGAAACCTCATCAACGGACTTCCTAACAACGCCATCATCTCATCAGAGGATGTCAGGGAAGCTCTTTCAGAGAGCCTTGACAAGATAGTTGAGGCCATCAAGGAGACACTTGAGAGGACTCCTCCTGAACTGGCGGCTGATATCATCGACAGTGGCATCATGCTGACGGGCGGCGGCGCTCTTCTCAGAGGCCTTGACAAGCTCATCACCGATGAGACCGGAATCGATGTGCACGTCGCAGAGAATCCTCTCGACTGTGTCGCAAACGGCACAGGTTACGTGCTTGATCATATGGATACGCTGAGAGACGTACTTCAGGAAAACAACAAGTCTCTCTGATGCACTCAAAGCGACAGATTTTAGCTTGAGCTGAATCGAAAATAACCAAGGCAGCTCCTCTGAAGGGCTGCCTTTTGTGGAATAACGGAGTCAGAAATGAACATACGCCCGAAGATGCTTAGGATATTCGCAGCCGTGGTGCTGCTTATCGTAGGCGTGATGATATACATGGCGTCCACCGGACAGCTGGTAAGCTTCTCCCAGAACATTCTGGGAGGAATTACTGCGCCTTTCCGGAAGTTTACGCGGTCTATCAGTAGAAACATGGACGTATGGTCAGACAGGACCTTCAACATTGACGCGATAATCAAGGAGAACGAGGAGCTCAAGGAAGAGGTCAACGACCTGAGAGTCCGCCAGATACTCTTCGACAAAATGAAACTTGAAAACGAGGAGTACAAGAAGCTGCTCGGAGTCCTGGATTCAGAAAAAGAATATGATCTTGTCCCGGCCAATGTCATCGGAAGGGACGGACTCGATAAATTCTATTCCTTCACCATCGATGAGGGTACCGAGAGCGGAATAAATCAGAACGATGTCGTCATCTGTGCGGACGGTCTGGTTGGTATCGTAGTGGATACCGGTCCCGGCTTCTCCAAGGTCTCGACGATCCTCAGTCCTGCAGTCAATGTGGGAGCTTTCGTCGGAGAGGGCAGAGAGATAACCGTCGTGAACGGAAACATCGACATGAGCCGGGACCGAAAATGCGTGGCCCAGTATCTCTCCACGGAGACACGGGTCCGGGAAGGCGACCTGGTCAGCACCTCAGGCTATGGAACGGTGTTCCCTCAGGGAATAGTCATAGGCACCGTGGACAGTGTTTTCTTTGATCAGTCGGGAACCTTCAAGTCAGCTCTGGTAACGCCAAGTGCGGACATCCGGGATGTCAGGGTGGTGTTCGTCGTCAAGGGGGATGCCCAATAAATGGAAAGAAGAAGGATCGCCTTCAGGAAGACGATGAAATATCTTCTGTTCTTCCTGATACTGACAGTTCTGTACATACTCCAGTCAACTCCGGGCTTCTTAAGGCTGTTTGGGATAAAGCCGATATTTGTGATACCGTTCTGCGTGGTCCTTGCCGCGCTTAACGATGAATGGCAGGCTTTTATCATAGTTATCCTCGGAGGACTGTACACCGACCTGGGCTCGATGAGAGTCGCAGGTTACTTTACTTTGATGCTTCTTTTCGTATGTGTGGCATCCACGGTAAGCGTCAAGTTCTTCTTCAAGGCGACCCCGCGAAACGCATATTTCTATTCGCTGGTCAGCATGCTGGTAATGCTTCTTCTGGATTTCCTGTTCTCATATGTGATGAACGGGTACAAAGGACTATTGCCGTTCCTCTTTAAAAACGTCTTGCTGCTTTCACGGTACTCATCGCTGTTTGCGATACCGTTCTATTATCTGATTGACAACATAAACATAATGAGATCCCTGAGGGTCTCCGAAAGGTAGATATTTGAAAAAGACTCTTTCCTCGAGGCTGAACGTGCTTCTCCTGCTGATACTGGCAGTGTTCCTTGTGTTCACCGTAAGGCTCATCCAGTTTCAGCTCATAGATGGAGAGGAATACTACGAGCAGTCCAACTCCGTGACCCGAGTCAACCAGACCATATCCGTTTCAAGAGGCAACATCCTCGACAGGAACGGACAGACCATGGCCGGCAACAGGGTCGTATATAACGTGTACCTGAACAAGGTATACATGCCGGACGGCGTTCTGAACGACCGTCTTGTTCAGGTGTTGGACATATTGTGGGAGAACGGGGAAAAGACCAATGATATACTCCCGATTTCCGAGACCGCTCCGTATGCCCTCATGGAGGACAAGGAGGCCGAGCTCGGAAGGCTCAGGGATCTTGTGAAGGTCGCAGTATACGCCACCCGGGACAACATGATGGACAAGCTCATTGAGAGATACAAGCTTGAGGAAGTACCACGGAAATACCAGAGAGCCGTTGCCGGCATAAGGTACACAATGGAAAGGGAGGGCTATTCCGCCTCATATCCTTTCTGCGTGGCGAAGGATGTCTCGGACAGGACCGCAACGGTCATATCTGAACTGTCCATGGATCTGACCGGTGTTGAGATACAGACCTCCACCGAGAGATACTATGAGGACGGAACGCTGCTTCCCCATGTCCTTGGAACGGTGGGACCTATCTATGCTGAGGAATACCGGCAACTCAAGGAACAGGGCTACGGCCTCAATGACATACTCGGCAAGTCAGGACTCGAAAGGGCATATGAGAGCTATCTTAAGGGAACTGACGGCCTTGCTTCCATTGAGAAGAACATCTACGGCGAGATAACGGACTACGAGATCATAAAGGAACCGGAGCCCGGAAACAACGTGTATCTCACCATAGACAGGGACCTTCAGGCACGGTCTAACAAGATCCTGCGGGACACGGTCCGGCTTTTCCAGACAAAAACGACCCTGTGGGGAAGAGAGTGTACTGCAGCTACAATGGTGGTGCTGGATGCGAAGACCGGCGGAGTTCTTGCCGTCTGCAATTACCCGAATTACGATCTGAACCTGTATTCAGAGATGTTCGACGAATACGCCCGGGATCCGGATACACCTCTTTTCAACAGAGCCTTCCAGGGACTGTACCGTCCGGGTTCGGTCTTCAAGGTCAACATGTCAGTCGCAGGACTCAGGCGTGGGACCATAAACGAGTATTACACATACACTTGCCACGGTGTATATGACGGCTACACGGTCGCGGAGTGGGGCGGGCCTCTTCCGAGCTGCGCCAACGGGCATGTTCACGGCACTGTCAACGTCAAGCAGGCACTTAAGGTCAGCTGTAACTGCTTCTTCTATGATCTCGGAAGAAAGATGGGAATAGATGCCATCAACGAGCAGGCAACAAAGCTCGGACTGGGCACCTATACCGGACTGGAAGTAAGCGAGCAGGAAGGCATTCTTTCAAGTCCTCGGCACACCGAGGAACTTGGAGGAGAATGGCAGCCGGGCAACGTCATCCAGGCTTCCATAGGCCAGCTCGACACGATGGTCACTCCGGTACAGCTTGCGACATACGTGAACACTGTCGCCAACAAGGGTGTCAGACGTTCCACGCATCTTGTGGACAAGATAGTAAAGTACGACGGAAGCGAGGTCATATACCAGACTCCTGAGACCATACTTGCAGTTACCGAAGATGACAATAACGCCTTTGAGATAGTTGAAAAGGGAATGGTTCTTGCATCCACGGAAGGCAGCGCGCGGATATATCTTTCTGACCTTCCGTATGTCATTGCCAGCAAGACCGGTACTGCACAGGTGGCAGGAGGATTCTACAACGCGACAATGATCGCATACGGTCCTGTCGGTGATCCTGAACTTGCCATAGCCATAGTCGCCGAAAAGGGCGGCAACGGCTACAATCTGGCATACGCAGTCAGGGAGGTTTTCGCCGAATACTACAGGTTGAAGGACATGAGAGAGCATCCCGAGAACTATCCTGATGTTCAGCCTGACAGTCAGGGCACGGAAGAAATTGGTTAGAATGCACAAATATACAAAAACAATTGTACTTGTTTTTAGTATATGATATACTTATTAAGTAATAATTTATCTTTATACAGTATCAGTGGGAGGCATATATGACAAAGGTTCTCATGATAGCCTCCGGAAAGGGAGGAACCGGTAAGAGCACTGTCGCGTCATTCCTTTCTGATGCGCTGGCTTCGCTGGGCAGGAAAGTGCTTCTTGTCGAGCTTGATGCGGGACTGAGGAGCATAGATGTCATCTCAGGAGTATCACGGGATGCTGTATATGATCTGGGAGATGTGCTGTCAGGCAGATGCAAAGCCGAAAAGGCGATGATCCATAAGGAATCACAGCCGCTGGTAAGCATCATACCTGCGCCGTATTCCAGCGATTTTCTGGATTTTACGGGGTTTGAGAATTTCATAAACTCTGCATACGGTGATTTTGATTACATCGTCATCGATACCTCTGCGGGTCTCGGACCTGCGTTCAAGGCTGCGGTCAAGGTCGCCAAAATAGGAATAGCCGTTCTTACGCCGGACCTCATATGCGTAAGGGATGCGAGGGTCATTACGGATGCGATGTATGACCGGGGCATAAGGGACATCAGACTTGTGATAAACAAGTTCAGCCGGGATCTTTTCAGGCATACCGGCTTTGCCGATCTTGACGAGGTCATAGATGACGCGTGCGGACAGCTGCTCGGTCTCATACCGATGTCAAATGAGATAGCCATAGCCTCCCAGAAGGGCACAGGCCTTTCTCAGGCTTCAAGAGAAGCGACGATATTCAGGGCAATTGCATCCAGATTGGAAGGAAACGAAATACAGATCATAATTCAGTAAAGGGGAACGCAAATGAACATAGCATTGATAGCAGATGACAAGAAGAAGGAACTGATGGTTCAGTTCTGCATTGCATACAGTGGCATCCTTTCCAAGCACGACCTTATGGCCACGGGGGTCACGGGCAAGCTTGTGAGCGAAGCCACCGGGCTGAATGTTCACAAGTTCTACAGTGGCACGCAGGGAGGAGACCAGCAGATAGCTGCAAGACTGCAGTACAATGAGATAGACATGCTCCTGTTCTTCAGGGATCCGCTTGCACAGAGATCCAATGAGAACAGCGTAAAGACACTGCTGCGTCTCTGCGACGAAAACAATATCCCAATGGCAACCAACATAGCCACTGCGGAGGTGCTCATCCACGGACTTGAGCGTGGTGACCTTGACTGGAGAAACATAGTAAATCCAAAGCATGCAAGATGATTGACGGGGCCGCCTCAGGGCGGCTCTTTTGCATATATACAAAGGGTTTCGTTAACAATTAACTTGTTGCAAGGGCATATATGCAGGTGGTATAATTATGAAAATGATGCAAGTTTATTCACTGGATGCACTGCTGTTTGGTGAATAGTCTTTTGTATCCGGCGATAATGCCATATTCTATTTTGGAGGCACGATAATGAGCTATAAATATACGAACGGCGACGGAGAAGCAAGGATATCTGTATCTGCTCTTGAGAAGCTGGCCAACATGGCTGCCCTTGAGGTCGAGGGAGTCAAGTCCATTTCCAGCTATACGCCTGAATACCGCACGATGATCACAAGATATCTTCCAAAGAAAAAGACAGATGTATCGTTCATCGACGGCGTTGCAGAGATAACCATAGGCATTACGCTCAAGTACGGCCACAGAGTCCCTGACGTCTGCAAGGAAGTCCAGGAGCACGTCAAGAACGTCGTACAGGATGTCACAGAGATCGCGGTCTCCAAGGTCAATGTCGTAGTATGCGGCGTTGCAGCCGACATTGATTACTGATCTTTTTATTTCATTGTTTTGAGAGGATCGATATGGAAAGACGTAAAGCCAGAGAGAATGCTTTCATTGCCGTTTTTGAGGCAAGCTTCAGCCGGAACTACATAGAGGATATACTTGCCACCACTCAGGAGATGCCTGAGTATGAGGAATACATGCTCGACGATTTCGCATTGAGGCTCGTTAACAATTACTACGAGCATGCAGACGAAGTCAATGAGATGGTTCAGTCCAAACTGGTCAAATGGGACGCAAAGAGGATCCCGAGGGTCTGCAATGCCATCCTGTGCCTTTCTGCGGCAGAGATGATGTACATGGATGAAGCCACGGACAGCACCATAATCAATGAAGCAGTCGAGCTTTGCAAGAAATATGCAGGAGACAATGACTATCAGTTCGTCAACGGCGTACTGGGTGCAGTCTCGAGAGAATTAAAGGGAGAAGAGCGGGAGGATTAAATGACACAGGTCATATCGGTCAGCCGGCTGAATCTGTATGTCAGATCCCTTCTGGATGGGGACAGGAACCTTGTCGACGTCGCAGTCGAAGGTGAACTGTCCAACTATAAAAGATATCCCTCAGGACACGCGTATTTCTCACTTAAAGACAAGAATTCGCAGATCAAGGGCGTGATGTTCGCATCATACTTCAGAAACCTAAGCTTTGTGCCTGAAAATGGGATGAAAGTCATTCTCAGGGGCAAAGTTTCTCTTTATGAGAAGGACGGCACATATCAGATAAACGCCACAAACATGTTCCTTTCGGGCGAGGGAGAATACCGGATAGAATTCGAGAGGATCAAGAACAAGCTGGAGAAGGAAGGACTGTTCGATCGGTCCAGAAAGAAGAAGCTGCCCAGGTTCCCGTTCACTATCGGCATAGCAACTGCCGAGGGAGGAGCCGCTATACATGACGTGGAGAGCGTTCTTTCGAGGAGGTTCCCGTGTGTGACGCTCATACACGCTCCGTGCGGGGTGCAGGGAAATGCCCGGGAACAGAGCATCATAGATGCCATCGACAGGCTTGAACGGATAGATGAGGTGGAACTGATCATCATCACAAGGGGAGGCGGCTCCAGGGAGGATCTCTGGATATTCAACTCCGAGAGGATCGCCAGAAGAGCAGCACGGTGCACAAAGCCCACCATAAGTGCGATAGGTCACGAGATAGATTTCTCGATACTTGACTTCGTTTGCGACGTGAGGGCGGCAACGCCCACTGCAGCCGCAGAGATAGCCGTACCTGACATCTCATCGCTCAGACAGGGACTTGACGGTGCCATCTCCAGCATTGAAACTTCAGTGAAGAAGAAGGTCAGTGACAACAAAACCAGGCTGCAGATGCTCAGGGATTCCAGAGGCTTTGCCAATCTCGGATCTCTCAGGAGCATGTATTCTGAAAACGTATCCAGGTCCATGGAGAGGATCAGGACTCTGTTTGACAGAAAAGTAGAGAATGCAAAGCATGCCCTCATGTCAGTTTCCGAGTCGATTGAGGCAAATAACCCTCTCGGACTGCTGAAAAGGGGTTATGCGGTCATAAATGACGGACAAATACGTGACAAGGAAAACGGCTTTACAGTCGGAGAAACCCTTAAATTGACCACTTTTACGCAGATCTTGGACTGCAGGGTGGAAAATGCAGAGGAAAGGGATTGAAATGGAAGAAAAGATTACGTTCGAGTCTGCGCTTGCAAGGCTCAGTGAGATCTCGGAGCTATTATCCAGGAATGAAGTCAGTCTTGACGAGTCTATCGAGCTGTACTCCGAGGGAGTGAAGCTGTTCAAGTTCTGCAATGAAAAGCTTGAGCAGGCCGAACTGACGATAAAGAAGATAGACGAACTGGGCAATCAGGAACAGGGTCTGTAATGGATATTGGAAAATACATCGAATATACAGAATCGGAGCTGAAAAGGTACTGCGACCTGTTCTTCAACGAAGGATCGACTGTCGCAGACGCTGCAAGATATTCGCTGCTTGACCGGGGCAAAAGGGCGAGGGCTACTCTCATTTATCTGACTGCATCTCTTGTCGGAGAGGACTGGAAGAGATACTCTCCGTTTGCCTGTGCCGTAGAGATGATACACTGCTATTCTCTCATTCATGACGACCTGCCCTGCATGGACGACGACGACTTCAGGAGAGGCAAGCCTTCCTGCCATGTTGCACACGGAGAGGCGACTGCCCTTCTGGCAGGCGACGCTCTGCTCGGAATGGGTCTTGAAACAGTGGCATACTGCGAGGGTTTTTCGGCTGATGAGAAGCTTGAGGCCATGAAAGCCATCACGATGGCAATGGGTCCTCAGGGAATGATATTCGGTCAGGAACTGGATCTCAGATATGAGAACAGCATCATAGATATAGACACCCTTAAACTCATACATAAGAACAAGACAGGTGCAATGATATCCCTGTGCGGAAAGCTTGGGAGCATCGGTACTCCTCTGAGTGAGAATAAGAGGAAGGCACTGGAAGTGTTCTTCGCAAATGTCGGACTCGTATTCCAGATTGTGGATGACATCCTTGACGTTGAGAGCACTACCGAAGAACTCGGAAAGCCTGTCGGAAGCGATGAGGAAAACCGGAAGAGCACATATGTGAGCATATACGGACTTGAAAAATCAAAACAGATCGCCCGGCAGCTCACTGACGATGCTGAAAAGGTGTTGAAAGAAGCATTCGGAAGCGATGAGTGCCGCGACATGCTAGAATACACCGATTACCTCCTTAAGAGGAAAAAATAAAGGAACACGTACTACTAATCAACATGGCATATGAGATATTGGACACCATCACCAGCAGCCGGGACGTCACCGCGTTAAGCGAAGACAGACTGCCTCAGCTGTGCAGTGAGGTGCGAGAATTCATCATTGAACACGTTTCCAAGACCGGAGGGCATCTGTCAGCCAATCTTGGGACAGTGGAACTTATAACCGGAATGCATCACTGCTTCTCCACGCCGGAGGATCAGTTTGTATTTGACGTGGGTCATCAGAGCTATACACACAAGATATATACAGGAAGAAAGGACGGCTTTGACAGGCTCCGCATGCTTGACGGACTGTCAGGCTTCCCGTCACCGGCCGAATCCTGCGAGGACTCATTTGTCGCAGGCCACGGATCCAATTCCATATCCGTCGCGATCGGCCTTGCTTACGCAAAGAAGCTCAAGAGAGAGCCGGGCAACGTCGTCGCCCTTATAGGAGACGGCGCATTCACGGGCGGAATGGCCTATGAAGGCCTGAATAATGTGGGACCGGAGCTGGATAACCTCATAATCCTGCTCAACGACAACAAGATGTCCATTTCGAAGAACGTCGGCGCCATACCGAAGTATCTTTCAAGGCTCAGGACGGAAAGCGGATATCTGGACGCCAAGAAGACCGTTTCGGATACTCTGCTCAAGGTCCCTGTTATCGGCAAGGGCATACACAATGCCATTACCGGTTCGAAGAGCCTTCTGAGGAGGAGCCTGTACCGAGGAGGCACGTTCTTCGAGGATCTGGGCTTCACATATTATCAGATCATAGACGGCAACAACATTGACGAGGTTTGCAACGTTCTGGCTGCGGCAAAGAGGATACAGGGTCCTGTGTTCATACACGCTTTCACGGTCAAAGGAAAGGGCTTCACGCCTGCTGAGCAGAATCCGGGTGAATTCCACGGAGTCAGCGCATTCGACACCGCGAATCCTCCTGATCCAGATGACGCGCCGAAGGATTCCTTCTCCAATGTATTCGGACAGACCCTTACGGAGCTTGCCAACAGGGACGACAGGATATGCGCAATAACTGCCGCAATGAAGTACGGAACAGGCCTTCAGTTCTTCTACCATGATCACAAACAGAGATTTTTCGATGTCGGAATGGCCGAGGAGCATGCGGTCACATTCCGGGGTGGACTGGCAAAGAGCGGCATGAAGCCGGTCGTTGCCCTTTACTCGACTTTCATGCAGAGGGCGAATGACCAGTACCTTAATGATGTAATGCTTCTGGATCTGGATGTGATGTTCCGGATAGACAGGGCGGGCATCGTGCCGGGAGACGGAGAGACCCATCAGGGCGTCTTCGATATGGCTACCTTCTCCAGCTACGACAACACTCTCATAGTATGTCCTTCAAACTATGATGAGCTCGTGTACTGGGAAAAGAAGCTTCTCAGTGAAGTCACCGGCCCCAAGGTCCTCAGGTATCCTAGAGGCGGACAGAGCGAGTATCTTGCCCGGTACAAATGCACGGGAGAAGACTTTGACCTAATTTCCTGCGGAGAAAAGGCGGATGCGCTGATCGTATGCTACGGAAGGAACTTCGCAAACTGCATCAAGGCGCAGAATTCCCTGCTTGAAAAGGGAAAGAAGGCAGATGTGCTCAAGCTGAACGTGGTTTCGCCTGTCCCTGAGGATGCACTGAAGCTGATGATGGAATATGCCCGTGTATTCTTCTTTGAAGAACACGTGGAGAATGGTTCCGCGTCAGAGAAGGTGGCAGTGAAGTTGCTTGAAAACGGCTACACAGGACGCTACTTCCACAGATGTATCGAGAACTATGTTTTAAGACACGGCAAGGTCGAGGAGCTTGAGAAACTGTGCGGACTGGATGCAGGATCGATCGAAGAAAAGGTGGGTGCACGTCTATGAAGATAAGGCTTGACCAGTACATATTCCAGGAAGGATACACCGAATCAAGACGGAGAGCCCAGGCGATAATCATGTCCGGAGTTGTCTTCGTGAATAACCAGAAGGCTGATAAGCCCGGAACCATGATCAAGGAGACGGATGTCGTCGAGGTCAGGGGAAAGGAACTGAAATATGTCAGCCGAGGCGGCCTGAAGCTCGAAAAGGCCGTGAATGAATACGGTATCGATCTTTCAGATAAGGTATGCATGGATATAGGAGCCTCCACCGGCGGCTTTACCGACTGCATGCTGCAGAACGGTGCGAGAAAGGTCTATGCGGTCGATGTGGGTTACGGACAGCTTGCATGGAAGCTCAGGAACGACGAAAGAGTCGTGAATATGGAAAAGACCAACATTCGAAACGTTACGCTCGACATGTTGGACGAAAAGATAGATTTCTTCAGCGTGGATGTTTCCTTCATCTCGCTCAAGCACATCTTCCCGGTAGCATTCCGGGTAAGCTCGGATGCAGTAAGGGGAGTGTGCCTTGTAAAGCCTCAGTTCGAGGCAGGTAAGGAAAAGGTCGGGAAAAAAGGCGTCGTACGTGACCCTGCAGTAAGGCAGGAGGTCATTGAAAACGTTATCGGTTATGCCAACGAGAACGGTTTTTACGTCAACAGGCTCACTTATTCTCCGATAAAGGGACCGGAGGGCAATGTTGAGTTCCTCATACTTGTCTCCAAGGAGGACAGTGAGAACACAGTGACGCAGGAGGATATCCTGGCGACCGTTCGACGGGCAGGAGAGGCTTTGGGTGGTTAAGATGAAGTATCTCATTTTCTATAACCCCTCCAGAACTAACAGCACGGGAGTGGTGAGAAGCATCATGCATGCGCTGATGAGAGTCGGCGAATCGTTCAGCCTCTCCACCGGAAATGATGACTTCGACAGGGATGCCGAAGGACACGTTCTGGTGAGAGACGGCGTGGCACGGTGTGAGATGATTATCACGGTCGGAGGAGACGGCACGATGCTTGCCATAAGCAAGCTTGCCAGCGAGGCAGACAAGCCGGTGCTCGGGATCAATTCGGGAAACCTCGGCTTTCTTACCGCCATAGAGGCAGGCGAGAGTGAAAACATCACCGATATCCTTTCGGGAGGCAGCCTTGTTGAGAACAGGCACTACTTCCTCTCGTGCAGGGTTAACGGAGGAGAAGAACGTTTCTGCCTCAATGACATGGTAGTGTCAAGGAACATGATGTCTAATTCAGTCAACCTGATGATAGAATCCGGCGGAGCACAGCTCATGCGGTTCTCGGGTGACGGGATAATCGTATCGACTTCGACCGGTTCCACTGCCTACTCGCTTTCGGTAGGAGGACCTATCGTCGACGTAGACCTTGAGGCTGTCATAGTCAGTCCGGTCGCACCTCACACTTTGAACAGGACCTCCATAGTCCTCAGGCGTGACAAGGCTCTTACGGTCACGGTAAGGGACACGGGAGACAACGGACCATACGTTTCATTTGACGGACAGGATCACACGCTTCTGGGAAAGGGAGACAGGATAGATGTATGTCTTTCCGAGAGATACGTCAGGATACTGAGCCTCGGCGAATTCGGACAGTTCCAGAAGGTAGACAAAAAGCTTAAATCGAGATAACAGGGGAAAAGAATCATGAAACGGGAGAGACACAGAAAAATACTTCAGCTCATACAGGAGTACAACATAGACAGGCAGGAGGTCCTCCTTGATTACCTGAGAGATGCGGGTTTCAATGTTACCCAGGCAACGGTGTCAAGGGATATTAAGGAGCTGAATCTTGTAAAGATAGTCGCGTCCAACGGAGAATACAAGTACGCTCAGAACCTCATAATCGAGGACACCAAGCGGACCGTAAACAGGTTTGACTATTTCTTCTCGGAGTCCATAAAGAGCGTCGACTATTCGATGAACATGATCGCCGTCAAGTGCTACACCGCAATGGCTCAGGTCGCCTGCGAAGTGTTCGATAACATGAACTGGGACGGAGTGCTCGGCACGCTTGCCGGCGAGAACACCATATTCATACTCGTAAGGGATGAGGCTACGGCCCGGGATCTTACCGAGAAGCTGAGGAAATACATCAAGTACAAGTAATACAAGAGTGAAGACATATGCTTAAGGAACTGACGATAGAGAATGTGGCCGTCATTGAAAAGGCTTCCATAACGTTCGACGAGGGACTTACCTGTCTCACCGGCGAGACCGGAGCAGGTAAGAGCATTGTCATCGATTCCATCAACGCCATCCTCGGAGACAGACTGTCAAAGAACATAGTGAGGACCGGAGCTAAGAAGGCTTCCATAGTCCGGGTGTTCGAGGACCTTGATGAGGAGGTAATAAAGGCCGCGCGGGAGCTTGACATCGACATCAGCGATGAATGTATCATTTCACGCCAGATAACCGATGAAGGCAAGAGCACGACAAGGATCAATTCCTTCCCTTGTCCCGCTTCTGTACTGAAGACTATTTTTGCGGATGAAGTAAACATTCACGGTCAGCATGACAACCAGAGCCTTCTTAATCCGTCAAGGCATCTCGGCATCCTTGATTCCTTCGGAGTGGATCCGATAATCAAGGAGACCTATCAGGGCATGTACAGGGAATATACCGAGCTTAACGGCAGGATAGAAGAACTTGAGCAAATAGAGAAGTCGAATTCCGACAACAGGGATCTTCTGACCTACCAGGTAGATGAGATCGAAAAGGCTGCTCTTTCCGTAACAGAGGAAGAGGAGCTGGGAGAGAGAAAGAAGCTCATTAAGAATGCCGAGAACATCATCAACAGTCTTGTCGAGGCTCACACCTGTCTCTTCGGAGACGATGATACCGAGGGCGCGCTCTCGCTTATCCAGATTGCCAAGAGCGAGTTGGAGAAAATTGGGGATTACGCTCCGGAAGTACGGTCACGGCTTGAAAGGATGAACGATTCCTTTGAGACTCTGCAGGACGCTTCCTATGATCTCAAGAATTATCTTGACGATTTTGACGTGGATATCTCAGACCTGGATTATATCGAGGAAAGGCTGGATGTCTATTACCAGCTGAAGAGGAAATACGGTCCCACGGTCCGGGATGTTCTTGACTACTACGAAGAGAAGAAGGCTGAACTGGAAGTCATCGAGACAGCACGGGATACTCTCGACAGACTGTATGCCGAGAGAAAGGTGCTGAAGGACAAGCTGTCCATTTCAGCTGACAGGCTCACACGGGACAGGAAGAGAGTCTTTGATGGAATGAAGAAGGATATCGAGGCGAGCCTTTCCTTCCTCAACATGCCTTTTGTCACGATGGACCTCAGATGCGACAGAAAGGATTTCGCCGCAAACGGGCAGGACGATATAGAGTTCCTCATTTCAGCCAACCGGGGAGAGAGTCCGAAGCCGATGGCAAGGATAGCCTCCGGAGGAGAGCTCTCCAGGATCATGCTTGCAATGAAAAATGTCCTTTCCGAAAAGGAAAAGACCTACACAATGATCTTCGACGAGATAGATACCGGCGTGTCAGGCTCTGCTGCCTTCAAGATCGGCCAGCTGATGAAAAAGGTATCAAAGGGCAGACAGGTGCTTTGCGTGACTCATTCGCCTCAGATCGCTGCCTTCCGGGACAATCACATGCTGATCGAGAAGGACACTGTGAACAATGCCACTTACACGCATATCCGCAGGCTTAACGACACTGAAAGAATCAGGGAGATAGCAAGGATCATCTCCGGAGACAACATCACGGCAACTTCGCTCGACAATGCCCGGGAAATGCTGGAATCGGCTCAGGAAACAGAATAGGATATAACGGAACAACGAAGCAGACATTTATCTTCTGTGGGTTGTTCCGTTTTTGTAAAAAGGAATTAACAGGAGAAAAGGAAATGAAAAAAGCAATACTCAAGCCCGTCGATACAAAATACATATTGACCGACCACAGCTTTTACAGGAACGGAATACTTGTCCATCTGGACTGCATGTCCTTTGATATTGAAAAGACTGAAAGGAATATCCTTCTGGTCCACGGCGTTACTTATTCGTCTCACGAATTCGACATTGATTACCAAGACTACAGCCTTGTAAGATTCCTGGTTAGGAACGGATACAACGTGTGGAGGATAGACATCACCGGTTTCGGACAGTCAGGTGAGGTAGAGGACGGATTCCTTCCGGATACCAATTATGCTGCCGACGACATCAATGCCGCAGTAAATGAGATCGTGAGACTCACAGGAAAGGACAAGATAGATGTCCTCGGATGGAGCTGGGGAACAGTGACAAGCTCAAGATATGCGGTAAAGTATCCTGAGCATCTTAAGAAGCTCATACTCTACGCGCCGGTCGTCACGGGCCACCGGGGAACGGGAGAGATGGAACCGTTCCATCACAACGACTGGATACATGCAGCGGGCGACTTCCAGCTTGATGAAAACGGAGAGTTCGACTACAACATAGCCGACCCGGTGATCATAGACCTGTTCTGCTCAAGCTGTTGGTATTATGACGGCGAGTACAGCCCTAACGGCGGAAGGAGAGATCTGTTCGTGAACGGCGATGAGATTCAGATCGACTTTGCTTCAATTAAATCTCCTACGCTCCTTATATACGGCGACCATGACCGGATATTGAATTTCAAGCTTCTTGAAAATGCACTGGATAAACTGCCAGAAGGCTCGGAGAATGTATGCATACACGGAGCAGCTCATGCGATGCTGTATGAGAAGCCATTCTATCGTGAGTTCCAGGATACAGTTAAGAATTATCTATTAAAATGATTTTGTTGTTGCAAATCCTTTACCTGATTGCTTTTTTCCAGTTGGATAAAGTCGGTTCTATGCAAGGTTAGATCAATAAAGTCGGTTACAGAGAGAAAAACACTTATACATATTTGAAGAAAAGATGCAAACAATAACGATTAAGCTTCGAAGCATAACAGATCTTAAGACAGACATCATAGTAAATGCAGCCAACAGCCGTCTTCAGGAAGGAGGCGGAGTCTGCGGATACATATTCAGGGCTGCCGGAGCAAGCAAACTTCAGGCTGCCTGTGACCGAATCGGAGGTTGCCCTACAGGCAGCGCGGTGATAATCCACGCGGTAGGACCAATATATGTAGACGGGACTAATGGTGAGGCTGATCTGTTATACAGCTGTTATATGGCTTCATTGGATTTAGCTAGGGACAATGACTGCCGTTCCATCGGATTTCCGCTCATTTCTTCGGGCATCTACGGCTATCCAGTGGAAGACGCCTGGACAAAGGCACTTGAAGCTGTTAGAGACTGGATGAATGCAAATCAAGACTACAGTATCGGTGTTGAATTTGCAGTACTGGACAGAGAGGTTTATCAAAAGGGGAAAACAGAGGCTGCAAAGATCATTGGCAATAAGCTTTGTGTCTCGAAGGCTGATTGGAAAACTCATGACATGCCGGAGGAAAAAGAATCCTTCCGCATAAAACACTGTTTCTCCAAAAGTGCGATGGAGAATCTAATAAGAGGGCACATCCCTCAGGATATGGAAGACAGGTGGTTCTGGTACGTGGATGACGGAGTGCTTTATCTCCATCGCAGTTGGTCTGGCTTTTGTATTTTTATGCTTGAATTCGGTCCCGGTGATGTTCATACTGTCACAGTTAACAGGAACAAGGAACTGTACAAATCTGATGACATCCATAATGACATGAGAATTCTGTCAAGCATTCTCAGGTGGCGGAGCGATGACCCTTACGATCATTATGGTGAATGGCTGCAGGAAACAGCTCAAGCACTGAATATTCATGTGCCTGCCATGAAGTTAGGGACGCTTCTTATTGATGGAGTAATACATGATGCTGTTTTCTTTCATCTTCCCAATGAAGAAAACGGATTTCTCAGCAACTGGTATCCTTCCTCTTTCGAAGTTGACGGAATCCTTTTTTCCTCGAGTGAACAATACATCATGTACAGAAAATGTATGCTATTCGGCGATGTTGAGTCTGCGGAAATGGTAATGAAGACTGATGACCCTGCGCTTCAGCAGGATATCGGAAGGAAAGCCAAAGGGTACAATGATGTTGTATGGTCTGCTTCTAGACAGGCAATCGCACTTAATGGCATCCTTGAGAAGTTCAGACAGAATGAGATACTTAGAGAATTGCTGAAAGCAACCGAAGATGCGGTGCTCGTTGAATGTGCTTGGTCGGATAAACTCTGGGCATGCGGGGTTGGCATCAATTCAGAAGACAGAATGGATATCTCAAAGTGGAGAGGCGGTAATATCCTTGGATTTACCCTCATGGAAGTAAGAAACCAGTTAAGATCTGAATAGTTGACTGACTTGTAGAGACAGATATGCAATAAGGATGCCGATTTGGCATCCTTTTTTGCTACATTAAATGTCAAAATAGTTTGATGTAGATTGTTGACTTTGCACAAAGTATATGTTAACATCGATACATACAAACGCAATGACAAAGATAAGTAGCTGAAAAAGTGCGGTATAGAGAGAGTGCGGTTGGTGAAAGCACGACTTGAGTTTTCAGTGAATACCCTTTCGAGCGGCGGTCCGAATCAAGCAGTAGGCGCCGACGGGAATTCCCGTTACAGAATATAAGTCCTTAGACTTTGTGAGACGGCATGTCGTGAGGTATGCCGTAAACAGAGGTGGTACCGCGTTATTACACGCCCTCTGCCATTTTGGCAGGTGGCGTTTTTTATTACCGTTCTTAAGCCATCTGCAGAACTAAGAATTTAAGGAGGACAATAAGAATGGAATTCAACGGACACAAGCTGCCTGACAATGTCTTCGATCTATTGGAGGAGCGCGGACTCATAGCCAACGTAACCGACAGAGAGCTTTTCAGAGACTTGCTGGGCAAGGAGAAGATCACCTTCTACATCGGATACGATCCGACTGCAGACTCTCTCCATGTAGGTCACTTCCTGCAGCTCATGATAATGAGATACATGCAGATGTACGGACACAGACCGATCGCCCTTATAGGCGGCGGCACATGCATGATCGGCGACCCTTCGGGCAAGGCTGACATGAGAAGAGTAATGCCTGTGGAAGAGATCGACGCAAACGCAGAGAAGTTCAAGGTCACGATGAGAAAGTTCATCGATTTCTCAGACGGCAAGGCCATCATGGTCAACAATGCCGACTGGCTGAGACCTCTGAACTACATCGATTTCCTGCGTGACGTGGGCTGGTACTTCTCAGTCAACAAAATGCTGACTGCAGAGGCCTTCAAGGTCAGGATGGAAAGAGATATCGGACTTACATTCACTGAGTTCAACTACATGCTCATGCAGGGTTACGACTCATACTACCTGTTCAACCACTACAACTGCATCGCTCAGTTCGGCGGAAGCGATCAGTGGACAAATATACTTGCCGGCACAGAGCTCATCAGGAAGAAGGACGGAAAGGATGCATACGGCATGACTTTCAACCTCCTCACGACTGCTGACGGCGTCAAGATGGGCAAGACAGTCAAGGGCGCCGTATGGCTCGATCCTGAAAAGACCAGCCCATACGAGTTCTTCCAGTACTGGAGAAACATCAACGATGCTGACGTGGCAAACTGCCTTAAGATGCTTACTCTCATTCCGCTCGAACAGATCGAGGACTACGTGAAGCGCGGCGGTTCCGCATACAATGAGGCTAAGGAGCTTCTGGCATACACACTGACAGAGCTCATTCACTCAAAAGAAGATGCAGACAAGGCTCTCGCAACATCAAGAGCCCTCTTCAGCGGACGGCAGGATACGGAGAACATGCCTTCAGCAAAGCTTGAGGACGCAAGCTTTACAGATGGAAAGATCAATGTTCTTGATCTCCTTGTGGCAGCAAAGCTCGCACCGAGCAAGTCTGAAGCCAGAAGACTGGTACAGCAGGGGGGCATCCTCGTTAATGACGAGAAGGTCGAATCCATTGACACAGCCTTTGAGAAGAAGGACTTCGAGGGAGCATTCGTGGTCAAGAAGGGCAAGAAGACCTTCCTCAAGGTCACACTGTAATACCTTTTCCGGGAGTGGACGACCCGGGGAAGACACCAAACTGAATAACAGAAGCTGACGGACTTTCACCATGGCCTGTCGGCTTCTTTTTTTGTGATCGCAGCACAAAGTAGCTGTTGACAAAGTGCCCGATATCAAATATCATATAAACATACTAATTTAGTATGTTATTAAATACAGACAGAACGGAGAGAACGATGACGAGTCTTTTATCAATAGAAAATCTCTGTGCCGGAATAGAGGAAAAGGAGATCCTTCACGGCATATCGATGGATATAAACGAGGGAGAGACGCATATTATCCTCGGACCTAACGGAGCAGGCAAGAGCACGCTCGGTGCGGTAATAATGGGAAGCCCTGAATATGAGGTCACCGGCGGACGCATAATATGGAACGGAGAGGATATCACCGAAGAAGGTCCTGACAAGAGACGGAAAAGAGGCATTTTCATGACCTTCCAGGATCCTGTTGAGATACCCGGCATAAGCCTGTCCTCATTTCTTAGGAGCCGGACGGAACGGGTGAGCGGAGAGAGGATGAGACTCTGGGATTTCAGAAAGTTGCTCAATGAGGCCATGACTGATCTTGGCATGGATCCTTCATATGCCGACAGAGACCTGAATGTGGGCTTCTCAGGGGGAGAAAAGAAGAAGGCTGAGATACTTCAGATGCTGATGCTCAGACCGAAGCTTGCCATTCTCGATGAGACGGATTCAGGCCTTGACGTGGATGCCGTAAGGATAGTTGCACGGGGTATTAAGGCATATAAGGAGATAGTCGGCGGAACGCTCATGATAATCACCCACAATACCAGGCTGGTGGAGGAGCTGGACATCGATGCGGTACATGTGATCGCAGGAGGTAAGCTAGCGGCAGAGGGCGACCGGTCCCTGCTCGAAAGGATAGACAGGGAAGGCTTTGAAGGCGTGATCGGAGAGGAAAATGAGTAAGGAAAAGACATACGTTGAGGATATAGACAGATCCCTGTACGATTTCCGATACAATGAAGATGCCTCCAGCATGCTTGAAAGCGGCATCACGGACGAGATCATCAGAGAGATCTCCCGGGAAAAGGGAGATCCGGAGTGGATGCTGGATTTCAGGCTCAAAGCTCTTGAGATATATAACCGAATGAGGATGCCTGACTGGGGCCCTTCGATTGAAGGACTCGATATGGACAGGATAGTCACATACATTAGGCCAAAATCCAGGATGAACACAAGGTGGGAGGATGTACCGGACGAGATCAAGGAGACCTTTGAAAGGCTCGGCATACCTCAGGCAGAAAGGGAATCCCTGGCCGGAGTCGGAGCACAGTACGATTCTGAGCTGGTATATCACAATGTCAGGAAGGAAGTCGCTGAGTCAGGCGTAGTATATACGGACCTGGAGAGTGCAATGCACGATGAAAGGTACGCAGAGATGATCAAAAGCCATTTCATGAAGCTCGTTCCGCCGACAGACCACAAGTTCGCTGCTCTGCACGGAGCAGTCTGGTCGGGTGGTTCCTTCGTATATGTTCCGAAGGGAGTTCATCTCGAGATACCGCTCCAGTCATATTTCAGGCTGAATGCAAAGGGCGCCGGACAGTTCGAGCATACGCTCATAATACTGGAGGAGGACAGTTATCTTCATTTCATAGAGGGCTGTTCCGCACCGAAGTATTATGAGGCAAGCCTTCACGCAGGCTGCGTTGAACTTTATGTCGGAAAGGGAGCGACTCTCAGGTATTCGACCATAGAGAACTGGTCCAAGAACATGTACAACCTCAACACCAAGAGAGCAATCGTTGAGGAAAACGGGAAGATAGAATGGGTATCAGGCTCTTTCGGCAGCCATGTATCATACCTTTATCCGATGAGCATTCTCAACGGGAGAAAGTCAAGGGCAGAGTTTACGGGCATCACCTTCGCCGGAGAAGGACAGAACCTCGATACCGGAGCAAAGATAGTTCACAACGCGCCATTGACATCCTCCTACATGAACACCAGATCCATTTCGAAGAG
>CAZDOS010000012.1:0-40259 GCA_964507095.1 uncultured Oscillospiraceae bacterium
GGCATCATTGATCACTTCGTTGCGATACTTAACGCACATGATCAGGTGGTAATGCGATATGAATACCGAATGATTATTTGTATCGTATCTCATTTAATACTACTATCTCTTTTATCTGTAACAGATTATACCACAAGGGATATATATTATCAATAGAGCGGCACTAACCCCGCCCTGTAGAGGACGGGGTTAGTGCCAATTTTGTTCAAATCTCGTTCATTTATATTTCTAACTTTACTCACAAATTCCCGATATAATCTAATCAGAACATTAAATTAGTTATAAATTTTTTCCTTCTCTTAATATACTTTTTCCCCTTTGGACATCACCGCAAGGTGGTGTCCTTTTTTGTCACAGGAAATAGCACAGGATCGGTATGGTCACGAAAGAGCAGACGGTCGTTATGAAGACGCCCTTTGAGGCCAGTTTCGCGTTTCCGCCGTACTGGTTTGCAAACATTACGCACATGCTGGCGACCGGCATTGCCACGAGCACGGTGACTATCCCCAGCAGTTCTTCATTCTTCATGAACAGTCCAAGCAGGGCGTGCATGATGAAAGGCACGGCTATC
This sequence comes from uncultured Oscillospiraceae bacterium, assembly GCA_964507095.1. Lineage (GTDB taxonomy): Bacteria > Bacillota > Clostridia > Oscillospirales > Ruminococcaceae > RGIG3102. The sequence continues at coordinate 572 of CAZDOS010000012.1, forward strand.
TGCTTAATGAGCGAGAAAGGATACAGCCTTATCTCCGTAAAGATGTCCTTTACCGGTATCAGTGACAGCGATGAGCCTATGAGCATCATGGCACAGGGCGATGTGATCGAACCCACAGAATCCAGGGCTCCTGACAGCACTGCCGGTATCCTGAGATCAAACAGGAATATGAACAGCGCAATGACGGAGCATATCAGTGACGGGTTGATCATGGTCCTGACCGAGAACTTTCCTTCTCCTCCGCTCATCAGCCATACGCCCAGGCTGTAAGCAACGACTCCGAACACCATGTTGAAGATACTTGCCAGGAATATCGCTCCCTCGCCGTAAATGGTCCTGAGAACAGGATAGCCCATGTAGCCTGTATTCGAGAATATGACCATGAACATGTACAGCTTGACGTCTCCCTGGGGTATCCTCATCAGCTTAACTATGACGAAGGACAGGGGTATCAGCACGGCAAAGGTCACAACGGCTCCCAGGAGCACTTCGATAGCAGCACTCTTCGGATAGTCTATCTTTCCGGTCGTGACCGAGGCCAACACCATCGCAGGAGTCGTGATGGTGAGGACCAGGTTGGACAATTGCTTTGAGAATTTCTCATCCATATATCCCAGCCTTCCGCACAGGTATCCCGTTCCCATTATGAGGAACAGTATGAACATCTGTCGGATGATCTGCGTCATATCCATAAAAGCAACCCTTTCTCTTCTCTGTAAATAATCGTGCGGACTGCTGCATTCGGCAGGAGCCCGCACCGTTACATATATCTTTTTAGCTCTTCGTTAGAACAGTTCTCCCTTTGCCATCCGGATGAGCGCTTTTGGAGTGGCATCGCTCGGAAGAGATCTGAGCGCCGCATTCAGATGCACATGCGTCGTGACGGCGCCTTCAGGAGCGCTGCTCCTCTTGAACTGACCTGAAATGAACCTTTTCATGAACATCCGTGCCTTTTCCTCGAGATATTCCTTGCTGAACTCATCGCCGAAGACCTTTCCTGCTTCGTAAGCCATCTCGTCAGGAGCGGTTCCCGCGACCGTGAGACAGTAGATATAGAAATCTATCAGCTTGTAAGGAGCGAGTATCTCCTCGGTCTTCTGAAGTATCTCTCCTCCGTGCGGAACAAGTTCAGGGCTGACAGGGATATCCAGTATCTTCCTGACCGTGTCCTTCCGCCCTGCCAGATTGTCCAGCTCGGTCACGTACGGCAGCATGGTCCTCATGACCGTCTTTGACACCGATGAGTTTACGTTGTAGCTTGCAAGATGGTCTCCGCCGTAGGTGGAGAAGCCCATGGCCTCCTCTGACAGGTCTCCGGTGCCGATCATCAATCCGTTGTACATATTCGCAAGGTTAAGTCCGTTAAGCGTTCTCATCCTTGCCTGTACATTCTCGAAGGTCACATCAGGAGTAACCCCGTCGTGTCCTATATCCAGAAGAGCCTGCCTGCAGGCTGCCGTGATGTCGATGAATTTGAACTCGAGTCCCAGCGAAGCTGCCAGCTCCTCTGCAAGGCTCTTCGTGGTATTGCTGGTGCCGAAGCCCGGCATTGAAACGACATGGATGCCCTTCCTGTCAAGTCCCAGCATGTCAAATGCGTTGACCGTGACAAGAAGCGCCATCGAACTGTCAAGACCTCCTGACAGTGCAAGAACGGCATCCTTCATGCCAAGGTTCTGCATCCTCGCAGCAAGTGCCGTGGTCTGAAGAGTGAACAGATCCATGCAGTATTCCTTTTCAGGCACGTTTGCCGGTATCATCGGATTGGCGGAGTATGCCACAGGGAATGCGAGAGAATCCGGCTCGATGGCGAATTCGAACTCCTTCCGCTTTCCGCTGCGGACCTCGATAAGTCCCTCATATCCGGCATATTCCCCGACCGTCCTCGTAAATATGTCCTTATCTCCGTCAATAAATGCGATGCAAGGCATGTATACGTCCGGATGAGAGGTATACCCGTATCCGCCGAGATTCGCGCATACTGCAGCATTGCTCTTTTCGGCCAGCTCCTTCATCGCCTTATGGAGAAGATACCTCTCGCCGCCAACTGCCGGTGACTGATCCATGAGGATGAAGCAGTCATACGCTCCGCTGACTTCCTCAAGACCGCTCTTCTCTTCCAGTATCTTTATGTTGACTCCCTTTATCGTGAGTTCCGAATCCCAGTCTATGTCCCTTCCGTCGAGGTAGAGCTGGCAGAAGAATTCTGCTCTTCCCTCTCCGAGGATTGCATAATCAGTAAGGATATATATTCCCTCATTCTCGTCTGACAGCTTTTCTGTCAGGGAATTGTACTGCCTGATGAACCAGTCCCTGTCTTCCGAGAGAGCATCCGCCTTGCCCAGCATTCCAAGCTCGGTGCCGGACAGAAAGCCCTGAGGAAATACGATCAGATCCGCTCCCCGTGCCTTTGCCTGTTTAACCTTTTCATCGGCTCTTTCATAATTTCCCTCCAGATCCAGAGGTCTGGAGTAAATATTGCCAAAAGCTACCTTGATCATGCCTAAACGCTCCGTTCAAAAATGGTTTTTCCGCCGTGTACGGCAGGACATTTTCCGTGTGGCGCGCCACACTGTTACAAGGCAGATTCTACCATAGAATATATGCCGTTTTCAAGTATCGCGCTTTTGTCCCTTCTATCCCTGTATTCAGCCAAAAACCTCAATCTGTGCAGCCCGCATGCAGTTGCATAAAAGAGGAAATATATATATAATTAAGTTTCAAGAAAATAACGGAGGATCGTCATGGAAGAATTATTGAAGATACTTGAGACCAACCCTACCCTTTCTCCCCGGCAGCTGGGTGCAATGCTCGGCATGGAGGAAGAGGAAGTCGCAAAGGAGATCGCAGAACTCACTGCAAGCGGAGTCATCAAGGGATACCGCGCCATCATCGACTGGGACAAGGTCAGCCAGAACCACGTAAGAGCTCTCATTGAACTGAAAGTCGCCACAAAGAAGGACAGAGGCTTTGATGAGATTGCCATGACAATCGCAGCTCTTGATGAAGTCGAAAGCGTCACTCTTATGAGCGGCGGTTACGATCTTCTGGTCGAGATCCGCGCAAAGACCTTCCAGGAGATCGCCATGTTCGTGTTCAAGAGGCTTTCTCCGATGGACGGCGTAAATGAGACGGCAACGCATTTCGTGCTCCGCCCTTACAAGCAGTTCGGCATACCGTATTATGACGACGAAGAGATCGATGAAAGAGGAATGAATTCCTTATGATAGATTACGAAAAGTATTTTAATACTACCATCAACTCCCTTTCCGGTTCTGTCATGCTGGAACTCCAGAAGGAAGCTGAAAAATACCCTGACTGCATCACTCTCGGAATAGGCGAGCCTGACTTCAAAACTCCTTACAGGATACGCGAGGCAGGCATCCAGAGCCTTGAGAGAGGTAGGACCTGGTACACTCCCGGAGACGGAATAATGCCTCTGAAAAAGGCTATCGTAGCCTACCAGAAGAGACGCTTCAAACTGGACTACACCACTGACGAGGTCATGGTGACGGTAGGCGGAAGCGAAGGCATAGACATGTTCTTCAGGACAATGCTGAATCCGGGCGATGAAGTCATCCTGCCCACGCCTTGCTATGTCAGTTATGACCCTATCGCAAAGATGTGCGGAGCCACTGTCGTGCCGATCGCTCTCAAGCAGGAGAACGATTTTAAGATCACAAAGGAACAGCTCAGGCGGGCCATCTCGCCAAAGAGCAAGATTCTCGTGCTTCCTTACCCCGGCAACCCTACCGGAGCCATCCTCGAGGAGGAGGATCTCCTGGATATAGCCGAAGTCATCCGGGACACCGACATCTTCGTCATGACGGACGAGATATATGCCGAACTCACCTACGGCGAATACCGCCATGTCTCCTTTGCCTCCATCCCGGGCATGAAGGAGAGGACCGTGGTCATAAACGGCTTCTCAAAGCCATACGCCATGACCGGCTGGCGTCTCGGCTATGCCATGGGTCCTAAGCCCATCATAGACAGGATGAACGCACTGCATGGCGTTGCCGTCATATGCGCTCCGACCACCAGCCAGTATGCTGCCGTGGTTGCCATGAACGAATGTGATGACGAGATAGACAAGATGCGCTATCAGTACAACATGCGCAGGAAGTTTATCATCAACGAGCTCAATTCTATCGGACTTCACTGCTACAATGCCCAGGGAGCCTTCTATGTCTTTGCTGACATCCGCTCCACCGGCCTTTCAAGCGAAGAATTCGCCTTGCAACTGCTTCGCGACCAGCATCTGGTCGTGATCCCCGGCGTCGCATTCGGACGGGCCGGAGAGGGCTTCATCAGGATCTCCTACTCTTATTCTCTGGATCACCTGATGGAAGGCACCAGAAGGATCTCAGAATTCTTAAAGACGATAAAGAAATAAGATATGAGCGAAAAGGTATATATCAGACACCGGGAGGATTATGACCTTGAGGATCTTCTCCCAGTAATAAGGGACACCCTTCTGTGGGGCGGTATTGACAGGAAGATCAGCCGGCAGACCACCGTTCTCCTGAAGCCCAACATGCTCAGCAGATCTGCACCCGATAAGGCGGTAACTACTAATCCTGCCGTGCTTGACTGCGTCATCACCGTCCTCAAGGAATTCGGAGCAGTGTCCGAAAACATTACTGTTGCCGACTCTTCCGGCGGAACGGTCAACCGGAGCGTGTTGCGGGGAAATTACAGAACCTGCGGCTTTACCGCCGTATGCGAAAAGCACGGTGTTGTGCTGTACACGGATCAAAAGGGTGTGTTCGTAAAGACGGACGGAAAGATGGTCAAGGAATTTGAACTCATCGAACCTGCCGTCAACTGCGACGTCATAATCAGCCTTGCGAAGTTCAAGACTCATGTCATGACCGGAATGTCAGGTGCCGTCAAGAACCTATTCGGAACGGTTCCGGGCCTCAAGAAGGCCGAGTTCCATATGAGATTCCCGGACAAGGACAATTTCTGCAACATGATGGTCGACCTGTGCGAGACCGTAAAGCCTGACTTCACCATCATCGACGGCATACTCGGCATGGACGGAGACGGTCCGGGCGGCGGAAACCCGAAGATGTTCAAGGTCCTTCTCGCGGGAGCCAATCCTTACTATATCGACCTTGCCGTCTGTCATATGATGGGCACTCCTCCGATCGAGTTCCCGATAATGAGAGCGGCAATCGAACGTTCACTTGCTCCGAGTGAACTTCCGGACGGATATATTGAGGGTGATACCGAAGACTACAGGGTCATAGAGGGCTTCATCAAACCTAAGTCATACAACGTGGATTTTTCGGACCACGTACCGTACATCTTTAGATGGATGGCTCCTCTCCTTGAGAGGTTCCTTGTTCCCAGGCCCAAGATAAACACCGACAAATGCATCGGATGCGGAAGGTGCCGGGACATATGCCCTCAGAACACGATCACGATCACGAACGGCAAGGCAAGGATAGATCCAAAGAACTGCATCAGATGCTTCTGCTGCCATGAAATGTGCCCTGCCAAGGCCATCGATGTCAAGAAAAGGGGTGTGTTCAATATCTGATGGAAAAGATCAGTGTCATTGCACCCGCAAAACTCAACCTTTCCCTGGATGTAACGGGACTGGACGAGAGAGGCTACCACACGCTGGATATGGTCATGCAGACCGTATCGGTGTATGAGAGACTCACGATAACGAAAAGAGAAGAAGGCATAAGCCTTTCCTCCAATGCCAGATACATCCCGACGGGTGAGAAGAACGTGGCCTATAAGGCTGCCAAAGTCTTCTTTGAGACTACCGGAGCTAAAGGCGGTTGTGATATATACATTAAGAAGAGCGTTCCCATCAAGGCAGGAATGGCCGGCGGCAGTGCTGACGCCGCAGGAGTCCTGGTAGGGCTCAACGAACTGTATAAGACAGGGCTTTCCACGGAACGGCTCCGGGACATCGGAAGCCATGTGGGCAGCGATGTTCCTTTCATGGTGATAGGCGGAACGAAAAGAGTCCAGGGTGTGGGAGACATCATACTCCCTGCCCCGTCGCTCCCCCACTGCCGGTTCGTCATCTGCATGCCTTCCAAGGGGGTGTCGACGCCTGCAGCATTCTCAAACTACGATGCTCTCGGACATAAGACACACGTGGAAACAGACCGGCTTATTGACGCCATTCGGCATGAGGATGTTCCAACAATGGCTTCACTCATGGCAAATGATCTGGAAGAGGCTGCCGGAAGCCCGGACACCCCTGTCATAAGGAATGCCCTTATGGATCTGGGAGCGCTGGGCAGCATAATGACCGGAAGCGGAGCTGCAGTATTCGGAGTCTTCCCTGATACTGAATCGGCCGCCAAGGCATATGAGGAGATGAAGACCCGATACAGAAGCGTGTTTCTGGCCCACCCTGTGCGGCACGGTGCGGTCATACGGACGCCCAAACCCTCAAGGAATCCATCCGGCAAGCTTAAAAGGAAGATCAATCAGTAAAAAAACAGCCCCGCAGGGCTGTTTTTATTATGTTCCAGTTTTTTATTTCTTCTTTTTCGGCAGTACCAGTTCCTTGAGAGTCACATGGTTGAACAGAACCAGCATAGGTATAAGCTCGAGTCTTCCGGCGAGCATGTCGAACATGAACACATACTTTGAAAGATGTGAGAAGTGGCTGTAGTTCCGTGTCGGTCCGACCATATTGAGTCCAGGGCCGATGTTATTGAACGTTGCCGTCACAGCTGTGAAAGAAGTGGTAAGATCCTTTCCGTCAAGGGTCACTATTGCAAGAGAGACGATAAAGATCATGGTAAACAGCGCAAGATAGACCAGAACTGAATGTACCACCGAACCGTCTACGCCTTTTCCGTCCATCTGAACAGTCTTTACTCTCTTAGGGAATATGAATCTCTCGATCTCATTCTTCGCTGACTTGACCAGTATAACGATACGGGACACCTTGATTCCTCCGCCGGTGCTTCCGGCGCAGGCGCCGACAAACATCAGCATGACAAGCAGCATCCTGCTGGTCGTTGGCCATAGATCGAAGTCGGTTGTCGCAAATCCGGTAGTTGTCATGACAGTGGCTATCTGGAATATGACATGCCTGAGTGTCGTGAGCAATCCCCATCCGAACTTATACAGGTTTGCAGTCATGATGACTGTAATAACGCCGATGATTCCGAAATACGCCCTGACCTCTTCCATCTTGAACGCCTGATCGGCCTTTTTCGTCACAATGAGATAATAGGCATTGAAGTTTACTCCGAAGAGGATCATGAATACGGCAACTATCCACTGCAGCGCAGGCGAATAGCCTGCTATGGAATCGTTCTTGACTCCGAATCCTCCGGTACCTGCAGTACCGAAAGAGGTACACAGTGCATCGAACACCGGCATCTTGAACCGTACGAGCAGAACGAACTCCCGGAATGTGATGCCCACATACAGCAGATACAGCATCCTTGCTGTCGTCTTTACCGTAGGGACCAGCTTTCCAACTTCAGGTCCCGGACTCTCAGCCTTCATTATGTTCATGGCGCTTCCGCCGGTCATGGGAAGGATCATCAGAATGAACACAAGCACTCCCATACCCCCGACCCAGTGAGTGAAGCTCCTCCACATGAGATTCGTATGGCTGAGCGCCTCAACATTGGTCAGTATGCTGGATCCTGTTGTCGTGAAACCTGAAATGGTCTCAAACAAAGCGTCCGTAAAGCTCGGGATATCCTTGGTTATTACAAACGGCATTGCGCCGAAGATACTCATGACTATCCATGAGAGGGCTGTGATTACTGCACCTTCCTTGATATAGAACATGTTGTTGTCCGGTTTCATTCTTGTCAGGATGAAGCCGAAAAGCAGTTCGGCAGCCGCTACTCCCAGATATACCGCTCCGTGAGAATATTCGCGGAACACAAGACTTGTTCCAATAGGAAGAAGCATGAGCACGGCCTCGATCATTATGACAAATCCGAGGACATAAACAATAATCTTACGGTTCATGACTCCTCCGCTTACCTGACGATATCCCGGATCGTCTTGAGTCCGGTATGGGTCGTTACTACGATGACCCTGTCGCCCTTAAGTATCATATCATTGCCTCTTGGAAGGATGATATCTCCTCCCCTGTTTATGCAGGTTATAAGGAGATTGTCCTTAAGCTTGAGCTCCTTGAACGGAATTCCGATCACGGAAGAGTCGCCCTCAACATAGAACTCCGTAGCTTCGACTCTGTTGTCAAAGAGTCTGTAGAGCGTTTCGATGTTTGAACCCATGGAATTCTTCTTGGCCCTTACATATGCGAGGATCGCTTCCGCAGTGATGTATTTAGGATAGACGACCGATTCAAGATTCAGGCTGTCCATGACATTGTCGAATCTCGTGTGGCTGATCTTGGTGATGACTTTGGCCTTCGATACCATTCTTGCATGGAGGGTGAGCATTATGTTCTCTTCGTCCACGCCGGTTACGGCGACAAATGCATCCACGTCTTCAATTCCGTACTCTGTCAGAAGATCAGGATTTGTTCCGTCTCCGTTGATTATGACCGCTTCAGGAATGAGTTCGCTGAGTTCCTCGCATCTCTCGTAGCTCTTTTCTATGATCGTGACCTTGATGCCGGCCTCTATGAGCTGCTTTGAAAGATAGAATGCAGCCCTTCCGCCGCCGACTATCAAAACGTCCCTGATTTGATCCGAAAGGATTCCTATCTTGTCCATGAAAGACCTTGCCTTTGAAGACTCCGCTATGAAACTGATGACATCGTTCTCTTCAATGACGGTTCTACCTGAAGGGATGATTACGTTGCCGCCGCGCTCTATGGCGCATATAAGCATCTTTTCAGTCAGTTTACTGAGGTCTGCCAGAGGCTTTCCTATGATATTGTTGCCCCGTGGGATCTTTGCCCTGATCATCTCGATCTGTCCCTGGCTGAACGGGTTGACGCCGAGCGCAGCGGGAAGCGTAAGGTTCCTGGCTATTTCGTTTGCACTCTCAAGCTCAGGATTAATGATCATTGCGAGACCCAGTTTCTCCTGGAGATAGCTTACATCCTCCGAATAATCCGGTGTCCTGACCCTTGCGATGGCCGAGCAGTCGCCTGCTCTCTTCGCAACGGTGCAGCACAGAAGGTTCAGCTCGTCACTGCCAGTGACTGCTATGACCAGATCGGCATTCTCGATATTGGCGTCCATAAGCGTCTTGTAACTGGCGCCGTTTCCGACTATGCCCATGACGTCATATTTGTTCTGGAGATCCGTCAGTCGCTCTGCATTCTTGTCAATGAGAGTGATGTCGTGTCCTTCGGCCGAAAGCTGCTCTACAAGAGCGCCTCCCACCTTTCCGCAGCCCACGATGATAATGCTCAGGGCTCCGTCTTTTTTTCTGTTTTTGGAAGTGATCATGATTTCTCCACGTAATATATATGGTAAAATATCGTCTTTATCTTTGACAGATTATGATATTACCATATATTGATATTATTTGTAAATTATACCATTTATGTATTGTTATTTGTAGCATCTAGACCGAGATTTCACGAATTTGTTCTGAATGTATATGATATACTGTATATATGCTCACAACAGCTGGGCAAAAATGGAGGAAAACATGAAAAAAGCATTGATCATCATACCGCTGCTGATCTCCTTGATCCTTTTCGGCTGCGCCAGGACAGAGCGGGAACCTGATTCCAGCTCGACCCGGGTCCCCTCGGGATCGATAGTTTCCGACGACGAGATCGAACCCGTGATCGCCGATACCGTCGAAGACGGACTCTGGAACTTTTCGGCAGCCCTTTTCAGTGATACCGCAAGAGAGGAGGGCGAGGATAGCATAGTCATCTCGCCGATCAGCGTCATATATGCCATGGGCATGACTTCCAACGGAGCTGCAGGCGGCACTCTGAAGCAGGCTGAAAACACCTTCGGCTCGCATATGGAAGACCTTAACGGCTTCCTTGATTCATACAGAGACTTCCTGACAGAGGACGGGGATGTCAGCGTGACTCTGGCAAACGGCATATGGTTCAATTCCAACATGGGTTTCAAGGCCAATGATTCCTTCCTTGACATCAACAGAAGATACTACGGTGCTACCGTCACGCAGAGCGAATTTGACCGGGCATGCGTAAAGGCCATCAATGACTTTGTAAGGGAGAATACCCAGGGCATGATAGACGATGTCATCAACGATCTTTCCAGCGAGACAGTCATGTGTCTGGTGAACGCAATCGGATTTGTCGGAGCATGGGATGAGGAATATGCCGAAAACGACATTCACCCGTATTACTTTACCGATATCGACGGAAGCGATATCCAAACCGATTTCATGCGTTCAACGGAAAGCTGCTATCTTTCCGGCAGTGACTGTTACGGTTTTACCAAGTCATATGAGGGCGGAAGGTTCGAATTCGTCGCGCTCGTTCCAAACGAGGATGTGGATATCATGGATTTCATTGCTAGTCTTAACGGAAGCAAGTTGACGGGGATCCTGTCAAACGGAATGTACGGCAGAGTCTATGTCGACATGCCAATGTTCGAATCCAGATACCGTACCGAGCTTTCCGGTATACTCTCCGGAATGGGAATGTCCCGATTCTTTGATCCGATGACAGCTGACCTTTCAGGCATAGGCGAGGCCGACGGCAACATTTATGTCAGTGACGTAATACATGACGCATACATAAAGGTCGATGAGAAAGGCACGAGAGCTGCCGCATCCACTGAAGTGCTCGTCAACGTCACGGCAGCAGCACCGCAGGAAGATGCATATCATGTGACTCTTGACAGACCGTTCATCTTCATGATAGTGGACACGCAGTATTCGCTCCCTGTCTTCATGGGAAGCGTGCTGAGGATGGGATGATCAGAAATACACAATAAATAAACAGGACCCCGATCCCTGATCTCAGTCAGGAATGAGGTCCTGTTTTTCTATCGGCTCAAGCCCTTCGCTTCAGTTATTTCTTCTTTCTGAGTCGGATCTCTTCCTGCTTCTTATTCTCCATAGAGATTCCTCCTGTCACGGTTTATATACCTATCTTATCCATGTATGAAACTATTTTCAATATCATATCGAGTACAACATTATTATTGTCATATTTATGCATAAACACCGTATATCTTGTCATATCTGACAGTCTGTAGACACGGCGCGGGCCTTGGGGTATACTGAAGACACAAACAAGGAAAGGACATCCATCATGGTATTCATACGAGAGACGGATTCACCCCTGGGCAGACTGCATCTCGCCAGCGACGGCGAGAACCTGACGGGGCTTTGGATGGACGGGCAGAAATACTATGCCGCCACCATAAAGGGAGAAGAGCTTGCTGACGGCAGCAATATCCCTGTCCTTGACGAGGCAGAAGCCTGGCTTAAAGAGTATTTTGAAGGTAGGCAGCCCTCTCCTGGCAGGCTGAGGCTCGCCCCCAAGGGAAGTCCCTTCAGGCAGAAGGTGTGGAAGATACTCCTGTCCATCCCCTACGGCCAGACGATGACCTACGGCAGTATCGCAAGGAAGCTGTGTGAGGAAGACGGCCTGGACTCGATGTCAGCCCAGGCAGTGGGAGGAGCCGTGGGACATAATCCGATCTCAATAATCATCCCCTGCCACAGGGTACTTGGATCGGACGGCAGCCTAACGGGATACGCCGGAGGGATCGAAAAGAAGAGTTTTCTTCTTTCACTGGAGGGCATAGATATTTCCGGCAGATAAGCATTGACAAAGCTGTCAGATTAGTATTAGAATATCCGCTGTCGCGGAGGGCGAATCATTCATTGGAAATGAGCAGCCGGATAAGCGGACAGGTTGAGATGCCTGTCGCTTGTCCGGTTTTTTTGTTTATCTGCCTGTCCGTGCAATCCAACAACGGAGGATATAATGGAACAGTCTCAGAATTTCACTGCCGGCAGGATAGCCGGTCCCCTTATAAGATTTGCAGTCCCGGTGCTGTTGGCGATGCTTCTGCAGTCGCTGTACAGCGCAGTGGACATGGCCATCGTCGGCAAGTTCGCCACGTCACGGGACGTGTCTGCTGTTGCGACGGGCGGAGGCATGATGTGGACGGTCATGAGCATAATCATGGGTCTTTCAATGGGAATAACCATCCTTCTCGGCCAGGCCATAGGAAGGGGCGACAGGGATTCCGCCGGAGACATAGTAGGTTCGGGCATATGCTTTTTCTTCGTGATGTCTCTTGTGCTCACCGTTGTGATGATGTTCGTATCTAGGCCCTTCGCGGTGCTGATGAACGCTCCGAAGGAGGCCTTCGAGCAGACTGTGGCCTACACCAGGATCTGCGCGGCGGGCATACTGTTCATAACAGGCTACAATGTGGTTGGAAGCGTTTTCAGAGGCATGGGCGATTCAAAGACACCTCTGCTGACTGTCGCCATCGCCACGGTCTTCAACATAGCCGGCGACCTGCTTCTTGTTGCTGTTTTCAAGATGGGCGCGGCTGGAGCGGCCTATGCGACCATCGCAGCCCAGGCCATCAGCGTGATCGCAAGCCTTTACATAGTCTCAAAAAGAGGCCTGCCTTTCACCTTCTCAAAACGGAACATACGATTCAACGGTGCGATAATAAAAAGAGCCGTAAGGATGGGACGGCCGATAGCCCTGCAGGACAGTCTTGTATCCATATCCTTCCTGTTCATCAACTCGATCGTCAACAGCCTGGGCGTAATAGCTTCAGCGGCAGTAGGCGTGTCTGACAGGGTCCTCGGATTCATATTCCTTGTCCCCTCCGCCTTCTCGTCATCGGTGTCCTCTTTCGTAGCCCAGAACTTCGGAGCCGGAAAGCTGGACAGGGCAAGAAAGGCACTTGTCTACAGCATGGGCATCTCTCTTGTCATAGACATCTTCATGGCCTATCTGACCTTTTTCCACGGCGACGTGCTCAACGGCTTCTTCAGCCGGGACCCCGAGGTCATACGGGCAAGCATCGGATACATGAAGGCCAATGCCATAGACACCATACTATGCTCCTTCCTGTTCTGCTTCAACGGCTATTTCACCGGCTGCGGAGACACCAAATTCGTCATGGTGCAGGGGATCGCCGGAGCGTTCCTCGTCAGGATTCCTATCGCATACATGATGTCTGTCTCGAGCAATCCTACGCTGTTCAGGATAGGCCTGGGAACTCCCGCTTCGACCTTCGCTCAGATAGTCCTGTGCGTGGCATGGTACATCTATACCTACAGGCATACGGAGATAAGATCGGTCAACAACGCTCTATAAATATATCGGCAGGCTTTCGGGACCTTTCCCGCGAGCCTGCCGTTTTACTGTACATCAATTATTCCATTTTCTGTGATGATATGCTCCATTCTAACATCATCCCGTGTCACGGGTATTATCCCCGCATCCAGAAGCTGATCCTCAAAGCATACCGCAGCGCGTTTCCGACGGCATCCGGAAAGAAACCTGTCATAAAAGCCTTTCCCGTAACCCAGCCTGCTCCCGTTCCTGTCGAAGCACAGTCCCGGGACTATAACCAGGCTGATGTCTTCGGGCGGCACGATCCTGCCGTGCATCGGCTGAGGCTCAGAGATGCCGAACATGCTTTTAACCAGAACATCGCCGGCTTCGTATCTGTACATGACCAGACGATCTCCCTCGACTTTCGGAAGCACCACCGTCTTTCCGTCTTTCTGCGCCTTTTGAATCATGTCCTTCGTTTCGACCTCACTGCCTATATTGAGGTAGAAGGCTATGACCTCGGCAGCCTTATACATTTCGCTGCCGCATAGACGCTCCGCTATCATCAGGGACTTTCCGATCCTGTCCGGGATCTGCTCCCTTACGGACTTCATCCCGGCCCTGAGCTCCTTTTTCAGTGCTGCAACGAAGTTACTCATGGATCCCCGTCTTTTCCTTCTTTTTTCGGACATGCCAGGCTATGAGGTCGATCAGAAGGTATACTCCGTTTATCGGCAGCACGAATACGAGCAGCAGCATGCCGAGAAGGCCTGCAAACCAGCCCGTGCTGGTCTTTATGTCATACACGGCATAAGCCGCCGTCATTAACGCAAGTATTATGTCAGTCACTGCAAAAACGGCGTATCCGGTCCTACTCTTCAGAAACAGACCCGCAAGAGTAACCGCTCCCATGCATACCCGGAATATACCCGCCGCGGCTGCCGCCAAGAGAAGATAAAGCTGATCTATTTCCAGAGACAGCGACGTGGCCACATAGAACAGCCGGATGCATAAAGTCATTGAAACGAGAAAAGCTGTAAGCTTTTTATTCTGTGTGGTCATTTCTTCATGCACCTCCTTATGACTCAATTATATCCCATTCTGTTTTCTTTTCAACCGACAAAAAGGGAGACCTGCTTCGAATGGAAGCAGTCTCCCCGTTACTGTACAGTTAATTGATCTGATCCGTCAGGAGATTATTTCTCCATCCTCTCCTTGACTGCCTTGATGAAGTCGTTGATCAGAGTCTGCTCGTGGACGTTAGGCTCCTGTCCTTCCGGATGCCACTGATAGCCCCTGACATAGAGCTTAGGATCATCAAGATACCAGCTCTCTACCATTCCGTCCGGCGCCTTGGCCTGGATCACGACCTTCTCGCCCGGAACCTTGACTCCCTGATGATGTGTCGTGTTGACCTTGAATGTCTTGTCTGCCATGATCCGGTCAAGCGGTGTCCCCGGAATGACATTTACTTCATGTGACTCTTCCTTTCTGAATCCGGCCATATCAACGTGCTTGATATCTGACGGCCGCTGAGCAGGAATGTGCTGATACAGCTTTCCGCCCAGGACGACATTGCCCATCTGGCTTCCGCGGCATACGGCTATGATCGGCTTGTCATACTTCATTGCAGCCTTCATGAGCTCGGAGTCGCTTATGTCTCTCTCAGGCTCTGTCTCTCCGCAGTCCTCTCTTGTCTCTTCGCCGTACATTGACGGATCGACATCTGCTCCTCCTGTCAGGAACAGGCCGTCTGCCATCTGCATGAGCTCGTCAGCGTCCTCTGCATTCATCATGTCCGGAACTATAGGGAGAAGTCCGTTCCTTCTGAGCCAGTTAAGCTCGGAGCCCGATGCCTTTACGGATGAAAACTTGCCAAGTCCCGGGAACTCAGCCCATGTTCTTACAGGTGTCACTACTATTATAGGTTTTCTCATTGCTTTTTCCTCCAAATGTATACAGCTTATTTGCTGTCTGTTTTACTTTCTTCTTTTGATGCACTCGTCAAGGAAGTCCCTTGCGATCTTCTCAGCCTGTTCGGTCTGAGGGACATACATCTCAGGATGCCACTGGTAAGCTCTGACATACCGGCCTTCCTGGTCAAGATATACGGCTTCGACAAGACCGTCATCCGAGTATCCCATCGCCTTGATGCCCTTGCCTAAAGTCTTGATGGCCTGGTGGTGCAGGCTGTTGACCATGATGAGGTCAGTTCCCATGAGTTCTCTCAGCGGAGTGCCTTCCACGATTCTCACCTCATGGCTCTCCTCCTTATGATAGTCGGTAATGGCGCGTGCACCGTAATCATTATGAATGTGCGACTCAGGGATCTGAGTCTTGATATCCTGATACATCGTTCCGCCGAAGGCTACGCTCACTATCTGCGCTCCGCGGCATATGCCGAGGACAGGCTTATTCAGCTTGACCGCAGCCTTTATGAGAAGAATGTCGCTTTTGTCTCTTTCGGCACTGTAGACTCCGCAGCATTCCAATACCTCTTCGCCATACGAAGCAGGATCAACATCATCTCCTCCCTGTATGAACAGACCGTCTGCGAGTCGCATCAGCTCCTCGGCTGTCTCTTCATCCCTGACCATGTCAGGGATGATGGGCAGACCGCCGTATCTGGTCACGAAATCAGTATTCTGGTCGATATTAACTATCGAACTTGTATACAATGGCCCGTAATAGTCAGAATTCGCCCTGACCGGGGTCATTAATATCAAAGGTCTTTTTGTCATCTTTCTCCTCCGGCGCAGATCATGGTCTCACTTCTCTTTCTCTATCATATATTATATATTCACCGGCAATGCCGTTTCAATTAGAAGCCTTGCCGAAAAAATAACACGGCAAGGCTCCTCTTTTTTATTTTCTGTGACTGTTCGCGTCTCGCAAACAGTTTTGTAATATTGTTTTTTTCACTGCTCGGCAGTCTATAGGGTGACCGTTCCGAACATCTTACCGCATTTCTCCTTGATCCGCGGATATCCGGCAAGGTCCGGACTGCGTTCGATTATCATGTTCGCCGCCTCCCTTGATGTCTTCATGACATCAAGATCGGTGACAAGGTTTGCGGTCTTCATGACAGGAAGGCCGTGCTGTGCGGAACCGAAGAAGTCTCCCGGACCCCTGTGCTCAAGGTCATACTGGCTTATCTCGAAGCCGCTGTTGTTGGCCGCCAGAAACTTCAGCCTGTCCTGTATGGGCTTGCTCTTCTTGTCGGACACGAGTATGCAGTAGCTCTGAATGTCGTTCCTTCCTACTCTTCCCCTCAGCTGATGCATTGCAGAAAGGCCGTACCTCTCCGCATTTTCAATGATCATTATCACGGCGTTCGGCACATCCACTCCTACCTCTATTACGGTGGTGGAACAAAGGATATCAAGTTCTCCACTGACGAACCGTCCCATGACCCGGTCCTTCTCGGCGGCTTTCATCCTTCCGTGAAGGATCCCGACCCTTGCGTTCGGCAGGAGCTTTTTTACCGTTTCGTCACAGTACTTGACGACTGACTGCATGTCCGTCATCTCTTCGTTCTCGTCTATGGCAGGGAGCACCACATAGGTCTGGTAGCCCATCTTTATATGCCTGTCGACAAAGCCGTACATCCTCTCCCTGTATGTGGAATCTACGAGGTATGTCTTGACCGGGAGCCTGCCTACAGGCATCTCGTCTATGACGCTTATCTCCATTCCCACATATATGATCATGGCAAGCGTTCTCGGGATAGGAGTCGCGCTCATTACCAGTACGTGAGGATTGTCTCCCTTCAGACTCACAAGGTTCCTCTGGTTTACTCCGAATCTGTGCTGCTCATCAGTGACGGTCAGTCCCAGATTGGAGAATATGACCTCTTCGCTGAGTATGGCATGAGTCCCGACCAGAATGTCTATCTGCCCGCTTTCCAGCGCCGCGAGGATCTCCTTTCTCCGCTTGCCCTTCACGGATGCAGTCAACAGCCCGATCCTGACTCCCAGAGGCTCCAGAGTCCTTACAAAGCTCTCATAATGCTGGTTTGCCAGTATCTCGGTCGGAGCCATCATGCAGCTCTGGTATCCGTTCAGTTTCATGCAGTACATGGCAGACATGGCAACTATGGTCTTTCCGCTGCCGACATCTCCCTGAAGGAGCCTGTTCATGGAAGTGCTTTTGAGAAAATCGTTTAGTATATCGCTAATTGCCCTGTTCTGGGCAGTTGTCAGCGTATACGGCAGACTTCTCAGCAGAGGAGATATGTCTATGTTCTCGACCCTTACTCCTGTCTGTTTTTTGTATGAGGCGTTGAGCATCGACATGCCAAGCTGCAGGTAGAACAGTTCCTCAAATGCAAGCCTGTCTATGCTCCTGCTCAGTTCTTCATCGCTCTTTGGGAAATGGATCCCTCTAAGGGCGGAATCCAAATCAGGCAGAGAATACCTGTCCCTTATTTCCGCCGGTATGGGATCGTCCAGGTGCCCGGCTATGTCGAAGGCATTCCTGACTATCGTCGATATCTGTTTCGCGGACAGTCCCGCCGTCAGGGGGTATACCGCCTGCCTCTTCAGCGGCGCATCGGCAGGTATGAACAGCGGAGTGGTCATGGTCCTGCTGAGCATGCTGCCGCCCAGCTTTCCCCAGAATATGTATTCATTCCCCGGGATAAGCTGTCTGACCGTATATTCGGAATTGAAGAAGGTTATGGTGAGCGTCGCGCTCTCGTCCCGGGCACTGACTCTGAAAAGCTTCCTTCCGCCCCTGATCCTTATGCCTGCCCCTGCATCCAGCACAGTCGCCTTTACCGCGCACATCTCATCATACGGGGCATAGGCTATCGGCATCGGATCCGAATAGTCGATATACCTTCTCGGGATGTGGTACAGCAGGTCTTCCAGAGTGAATATGCCCAGCCTGTTAAGCTGCTGAGCTCTTCTTTCTCCGACTCCCTTTATGTACTTGACTTCCCTTTTAAGCTCGCTGTTCATAAATTGCTCCTTGATATATTCTGATTATATCATTTCCCCGGGTCATTCCGCCATCTTTCCGTGCAAATTGGGCAGGGACTGTGATATATTATATATACATACAAAAATACCCGGAGGTCACTACAATGAACAAGATCCTCATGATAACCACCGGCGGCACTCTTGCCTGCACTCCTTCTCCGGAAGGTCTTACGCCAACGCTCAGCGGCAAGGACATAATCGAATACGCCGCCGACAGGTCGGACATAGACATCCTGGACTTCCGTCTCATCGACTCTTCGATAATGACGGATGACGACAGGCTTGAACTTGCCGAGCTTATCTGGCGGAACAGGAACAGCTACGACTCCTTCATCATTACCCACGGAACGGACAGCATGTCCTACACCGCAGCCTTCCTTGACTGCGCTTTGCAGAATTTCAAGAAGACCATCGTGCTTACCGGAGCCCAGCTCCCGCTGGTTGCAGACGGCACCGATGCCATAAACAATCTCAATCTGGCTGTCCGGGCTGCAAGGCACGGCTACTGGGGAGTATGCCTTGCCATCCACAGCAGGCTCATCCCGGCCCATACGGCAAACAAGTTCGAAACGGTAGGCTTTGAAGCGTTTGAGGCCATCGACCATGTCTATCTGGAGACCCCGCTGGAGGTCCCTGACGGAGAAGAGACGCTCATCAGGCCTTACAGGGAAGTGGGGCTCATATACATAACCCCTAACCTCAAGGCTGAGACCATCCTCAAGTACGATGACTTCGACCGGATGGTGGTTCTTGTGCTGGGAGCCGGCGGAATGCTCAAGGCCCAGGAGGCCGCCTTTGATGTCCTGAGGGAAAAGGGACTGAAGATATACATCAAGAGCCAGTGCGACCACGGAGATGTCGAGGCCCTCTATGCTGCCCATTCCGGCGTCAGAAAGTACATCCCGGTCACGAACGCATCTATAGAATGGGTCGTCTATGCCGCCATGTTCGGTGTGATCTAGAGAGAGTCATTTAAACTCAAAAGGAGAGCTTCCGCTCTCCTTTTTTCATCTGTTCCGGTTTTGTTTCGATCGCATTCTGAAAAAAGTGCGGCATGGATCTCCATGCCGCACCATTGTATACGATCAATCACTCAGCCGGTGAGAAGGAATCCTTTCCTACTCCGCACAGTGGGCAAACCCAATCCTCCGGCAGATCTTCAAAGGCTGTTCCTGCATCGATGCCGTTATCCTCATCGCCGATCTCAGGGTCATAGATGTATCCGCATACGTCACATACATATTTCATTGTCAATTCCTCCGTTAATATATTTACAGCATCCGCTGCATTTTACCATTCTTCATCAAGGTCAGGGTCAAAGACCACCGGATTACCGTCCTTGTCGAGCAGAGGAGTCATTCCCCCGCTGTAGCCGTTGAACCTGTACAGATAATTAACGCCGGTAACAGTATCGATCCATATCTCAAAGCCCTGTGACAATCCCCCCTGGGTATAGAGCTTTATGAATCGTTCATCCTTCTTGGCCATTACAGTCTCCTATTCTACGCCTATGAGGTAGTAATACACCGGCTGTCCGCCGTCGATAAGGGTTATCTCTGCGTTCTTTCCCGCTCTCTTCTCGACCTTCTTTACCAGCTTGTCTGCATCTTCCCGGCTTATACCTTCACCATATATGATGGTGATGAAGGATGTGTCCTTGTTGGTCAGCTGTCTGATGAGCTTGGTAGTTGCTCCTTCTATGTCCTTTTCGACGAAAGCCAGCTTTGAATTCTCCATTGCGAGTATGTCGCCGCGCTTGATGTTCTGCCCTTCGAAGTCCGAATTCCTTGCGGCAAACGTGACTGAGCCGCTTTTGACTCCCCTTGCGGCGCTGTCCATGTTCATGGCATTGCTCTTTGCGTCCCGGTCCGGGTCAAAATTGAGCATTGCGGTGATTCCCTGAGGAATGGTGCGCGTAGGGATGACTATCAGCTTTCGGTCAGCTATCTGAGCCGCCTGCTCGGCTGCCATGATGATGTTCTTGTTGTTCGGAAGGACAAATATGGTCTTGGCCGGAATGCTCTGAGCTGCATCGAGGATGTCTTCCGTCGAAGGATTCATCGTCTGTCCGCCTGTTACCACCGCATCGACTCCAAGGTCTTTGAAGGTGTTCACCAGGCCTTCGCCTGCGGCAACCGCAACGAAACCGAAGTCAATGCTGTCATCCACGGCCATATACTTGAATTCCTTTTCGGTATTCGCGTCATTGGCCTGCTTTTCCAGTGCCGTTCCTCTTTCGTCAAGATCACTGACCTTTTCTGCCACGTTCACTACCTTGATCGCGGTCAGCTGTCCGTGCTTGAGACCTTCCGTGATGGCCCTGCCGGGTTCCTGGGTGTGCAGATGGACCTTGACGAGCTCGTCGGTCTCCGCTATGACGATGTCATCTCCGATGCTCTCGATATATGCGCGGAGCCTGTCCAGCCTTGTCTTCTCGCTCTTGTGGATGCTGAATTCCACTCTGTAGCCGTTCTCGACATTCTTGTCGATATCCTTTGAGAAAACTCCTGTGGCTGAGAATTCCTCTTCCTTTTTCTTCTCTATCTCCCGCGGAGCGACTATGACGCCGTTCCTGAAGACACTGAGCATGCCAGTGAATATGAATACGAGACCCTGACCGCCGGCATCCACTACGCCTGCCTTCTTGAGGACAGGAAGCATCTCGGGAGTCTTCTCCAGTGCTTTCTCTGCCGCAATGACGACCTCCTGCCAAAGCCGTACTTCATCATCGGTATCTAGGCTTTCCGCCTTTTCACACGCCTCTCTTGCAACGGTAAGGATCGTTCCTTCCGTAGGCTGCATTACAGCCTTGTATGCCCCGTCGACACCTTTCCTGAGTGCCTCGGTAAGATCCTTTGCTCCTGCCGTCTCCTTTCCCTTCAGGGCTTTTGAGAAGCCTCTGAAAAGGAGGGATGAGATGACGCCCGAGTTTCCTCTTGCGCCCCTCAGCATGCAGCTTGCGGTGGTCGAAGCCACCTTTTCGACCGTAACATCGTCAGGAAGGCTCTCAAGCTCCTTCTTCGCCGCTCCGATCGTCATGGACATATTCGTGCCTGTATCACCGTCAGGTACCGGGAACACGTTGAGTTCGTCAACGGTGCTCTTGTTGTTGATTATCGCATTGGCACCTGAAATTATCGCATCACGCAATATCTTGCCTGTTATCATTAGTACACCTCAATAATTATCGCTCGGATACGATATCGTCTATGGATATGTTGATCCGCTTGACCTTAAGGTTCGTCGTGTTCTCAACGACGTAGGTCACTCTTTCTTTTATGCTGTTTATTATGGTATTGATGTTAAGGCCGTACATAATAACGATATGCAGGTCGATCACCAGCATTCCATCTTCTTCCCTGACGCTGACGCCCTTGTCCACTTTTTCCTCTTTCGCAAATCTGCCGATAAGCGAATCGGTAGGAGTGGAATGAGCCATTCCAAGCACGCCGTAGCACCGCTTAATGCTCTCACCTATGAGCTGCGTGAAGAACTCGTTCGTAAGCAGCGTCTCGCCCGAGAGATCTTTAACTCTGATCATAATAAACCCCTCTGTTGATTCCTTGATTGACAGTACTGCCTGTACTGTATTCTTGAATTATACCCTAATTCGCCTTTTTTGTACATAGACGAAACACCTACGCGAAAAGGGCATTGTAACTTTTTTGTTACAATTTGGATGATAGCAGTTAAAAAAGGTCAAAAAGTGAAATCGGAAACAAAAAGACCCGGCACCGCACGGAAGTGCGGTGCCGGATCGGGATGACCGGATCATTATTTGTTCTTATCAGTCGATCACGCTGTCGGCGGCATCCGTTCCCGCGCAGAGGAGCGTGAGGAGCATTGCCTGCTGGATGCCCTTGTATGCGCCTTCTATCTTGAACTGCTCTGCAAGCGTATGGCACTTCGAATCATAGTCAGATCCGCCGCCGAGACATACCGCGGGGAGTCCCACTTCCAGTGCACGGTTGCAGTTTGTCGATCCGCCGTGTCCGAGCTGCGGCTCAGGCTCGCCGAGATACTCGGCTATGGCCATGGCCCCCTCGACTATAGGGGCATGTGAGTCCTGAGTTCCGGCGTTGACGTCCATGAGATGCCTGAAGGTGTATGTGATGGTGTCCTTGCCCCACTTTGCGGTCTCTTCCTTGCATGCCTCGTCGATGGCTTCGAAGATCTTGCCCTTGAGCTTCATCAGCTCTTCCTGGCTGTTGGAGCGGAAATTGAACCTGATGGTGGCATCCTTGACTATGGCATGCACTGACTCTATCGAGCCTGCCTCAAGGTTCGTGACCGCGAATGTCGTCCTAGGGAATTCAGGTACCACGAATTCACTGATCTTTGCTATTGCCCTTCCTGCAGCGTGGATCGGGTTTGCGACCTCACCGAACATACCGTAGGCGTGTCCGCCTATTCCGTGGAACGTTACCTCAAAGGTCTGGATGCCCGTTGCTTCGTATGTGATCTGCCTGAAGCCGTCTCCGTCTACGGAGATGCTAGCCTCGAGCTCAGGGTGATGGGTCACATAGTACTGCATGCCCTTCAATGCTCCCGTTCCCTCTTCCTGAACGGTCGTCACGAAGTGGATATCTCCCTTCGTTTCGATGCCAGCGGCATTGAGTGCTCTCAGCGTGGATATGACTGCCGTGCAACCTCTTGTGTCATCAACGATGCCCGGACAGTAGATCCAGCCGTCCTTCTTGATGATCTCAAGCTTTGTGTCTATAGGGAACACGGTGTCCATGTGTCCCTCTATGAGGACTGTTTTTCCGCCGCCGGTGCCCTTCCTGACACCGACCACGTTGCCGTACTCGTCAATATGTGCATCCTCCAGGCCGTTCTCCTTGAATATCTCAAGGATCCTTGCGGCCTTCTTCCGCTCCTGGAACGTCGGAGCAGGGATGAGTGTGAGCTCGCACTGCATGTCGACCATTTTGTCATTATCGTCTTCGATGAACTTCACCGCGTCGAGGACCTTCCTGTCGGCCGTAAGGGCTCCGAAGGCCTTTCTGACCCTATCAGAAACGATATATTCCATAATTATTCCCTCCTTTTTGTTGAGAAACTGTTTATGTTTCAATTATATATCAACCATGCCTGCATGTTCAACATGACATTATCACCCTTCCTCAGCCGTTCCATATCTGTCAGAGTGATGTTCTGACTGCCAAAACAAGTATTGCCAGACTGATATTTGGGCGAAATACATCCGTTTCAGGTGAAATTGTACCAGTTTCAGGCAGAAACAGGCGAATTTGTGAAAGAAATGTGTAAATTAGCAGTCTACTATTGACACTGCTAATTTAGGTGCTATAATAAAGGCGTAATCGGAAGAAAGACCGATAAAGAGCAAACAAAGGATGCCAAGGCATCCGGACCATATATATAACGGAGGTAAGATACTATGTTATTCCCTAGAGATTTTTATTCAAGGATATTTGATGATTTGATGGATGATGCTTTCGGACGTGACTTCTTCGACGATCCTTGGTTCAGAAAAGATAGACCATCGATGATCGGTGACGGCAGCAATGAGGCACCAAAGGACGAGACAAAGCCTGAAGTAGTTCCTGCAAAGTATGAGAGAGGCATGAGAGGCTTCGGCGGACTCAGGACCGATATCAAGGAGACCGAGAACGGCTACGAGCTGTCAGTAGATCTTCCTGGCTATGTAAAGGACGATGTCTCGATCAAGCTTGACAAGGGTTATCTGACCATCTCAGCTTCCAAGAACGAGACAAAGGAAGACAAGGACGAGAACGGATACATCCGCAAGGAGCGTTATCTTGGACAGAGGAGCAGATCCTACTTCGTCGGCAAGCATGTAAAGCCTGAGGATATCAAGGCCAAGATGGAGAACGGTGTCCTTACGGTGGACTTCCCTAAGGCTGAGCCTGTGGAAGAGACCGCTTCAGACATCCTCATAGAAGGTTAAACAGTTGGCCGGGCAGCTCCGGCAGCCAGAATGATTACCATATCCTTTCATAAACTAATAACCACAAAACCACAAGACATTGAACGGTCGGCTGCAGCCAGCAGCCGGCCGTTTTTTCATGTTCAAAATTGTCTGCTGTTACTCATATCGCCTTGAAAAAGAGATGTCCTTGTTATATAATTTAAAACTTGAAGAGAGGTAAGACTATGGCAAGATATGAAAGCCCTGAGTCCAGGGCCAAGAGAATTAAGCAGCAGAGAAGACGCAAGATAGCCATGTATTCGTTTATGGCTCTTTTTGTTTTGGCTGCGGCTATCGCAATAGTCAAGATCGCTGAAAGATTCATGCGTTTCTCCGACGATGAAGGCGACAAGATGCTCCAAAGGCCGAACACCGACGTGTCCGTCCAGCGGGACAGCTACTACGGCTTTGAAGGTACGGTTCAGCCCACCATCAACCTGGAGCCCGCTTCTCCTGAGATGACGATGATACAGGTCCCGGAAAGCGACAAGGTAGATATCAGTTATTTTTCGGATGCAGTCTTCATGGGCGACAGCCTTGCGGACGGTTTCAGGGTATATGCGGGACCTCTGGGTCTTTCGGATACCGGCGCGCATTACCTCACGGCAAAGAGCCTCTCTCCAAGATCCTTCACTCAGCCGGGCGCCATGATAAACTTCGGCACGGGCCCGATAGATCCCTGGTCCGTACTTGAACAGGTCGACCCTAAAAAGGTCTATGTGACTCTGGGGACCAACGCCCTTGTTTCGATGGATCCTCAGGAGTTCATCGACAGCTATTACGTCATGATAGACATGATCAGGCAAAAGGCTCCTAACGCGGTCATCTATGTGACGACTATCACGCCTACTGCTGCAACGATCCAGGAAGCAAGACCGAATCTTTCGATTGCAAGGATCTATGCCGCAAACCAGCTCATAGCCAAGATGTGCAACGAGAAGGGACTGGGTCTGATCAATCTGTACGATGTCTTTAAGAGCGGTTCGGGATATCTCAGGGAGGATGTCGCCTACAGCGACGGTATTCATCTCACGCCTGCCGGATACGGCGAGTGGCTGGACTACCTGATCTCGCACACGGTATATAATCCGTCCAATCCATATGTTTAAACAGAAAGACCATCTGCCTAAAAGCAGATGGTCTTTTATTATGTCCTTTTTCTAAGCAAGACCGAGCGCCGGAGCCAGCGCCATCCTGTAAAGCAGGTCAGGGGTTATGTAGGACTCCACATATGCCGCCCCTAGGAACAACGGGATTGCTATAAGCACGGCAGTGATTATCGCATGAGATATTTCGTACTTTGTCTCGAACCAGTCTTTTCTCTTGAGTATGAAAGAAGTCACGGTGATGCATATCCTGACTCCGCAGGCATAGCAGATCACCATCGCCGGTATCTCCATTATGCCGTGCGGAAGTATGCCGAAAAGGAATATCTGCATGGCGCTCACCCCCAGATAATCCGACGGAACCAGGATGGCACCCAGTATGAACGCGTTTTCCGCAAGTATGATAACAGGAAACAGTATGAACGGCACCAGTCCGGCGAACAGTCCTATCATTCCGGCCCTTATGTTCTGCAGGGCAAGCTTAGGCATGGAGATATATGTGTCCCCGTCCTCGTCTGTCTCTTCTATCTCCATATTTGAAATGGTCTCGCTGATCCCCTCCATCACCTCATCGGCTATTCCCGTGGAATTGACATATATCCGGGAGCCGATGACAATGACGCAATAGAGGGCAAGGCAAAGGGCAAACAGCCCGACGATCCTGTGCCTTATGAAAAAGCCGAGATCTTTGAACCACTCTCTCATTATCCCTCCTAAATGATGATGTCATCCATCATGGACACTTCCATTACGTCCTCTATCTTCAGATTGAGGTTCGTATGTCGCTTAAGGGATCTTGTCCCTTCCCTGATGTAATCCCATGACCGTGCATAGTCCATCCCCGCGCATGTGGCCGGGTCGTTGGTGAACAGCTTGACGAAGGCGTCGATGTTGGTCATACACTTTCTGCTGAACGACTGAGCCAGTCTCACCTTGTTGTTCGAGGACAGATTGGCATTGGAATGGATATAGTCGTCTATGTTCACCGAGAAGTAATAAATCGAATAGGGAATACTGATGCCATCCACAATCAGGCTGTCCAGAGAGATCAGATAGTCAAGTATCCTTGACTTATGACTGTTTCTGCCCAGTATGGCGTCCACGTCCACGGCATATATGTTTCCCTTGTCGTAGGTTATATGAGTCCTTCTCTCATCCTCACCGTAAGGCAGAACGTTTCCCCTTGGAATGTATGTGCCGTCCCGGTCGGTTATCTGGACTATCTCCTTTATGTCCCGCGCCCTGAATCCGTACTTATCAAAAAAAGGTGCGATGAACTTTGACGCTATCTCCTGCTGAACGTTGTCAGTTGTGACATTCAGCATCGCCGTTATGTCACCGCCGCTGGGTATCGTCAGAAAGAAGACCTGGTAATCCTCGTCTATCTCGTCGTAAAGCTCGGATATCCGGTATTCAAGAGTGATCTTGTCGCTCTTTCCTTCCACCAGATACAGAACTACCCTTCTGTCAATCATCCCGCTCTTCTCCGCCCGCATGGCTCATGGCTGCCATTATCTTGTGCTTCTTTGTCCTTGAGTACATCTTCTGCACTCCGGTATCCAGCATTATCTTCCTGAAGTAGCCGCTTCTGAAGTTCTCTCCGTCTTCCTTGGCGATCTTGATATACCTGTTCTTCGGGTCGGTGGTTGTGAAACAGATATAGCTGCTGTCGACCACCTCGAGAGGCCTCAGGTTGTGGGAGGTGAATATGAGCTGTCCCCTTCCTGAATCTGCAAGAGTCTCAAGGAGCTCTCCGAGCAGGAACTCGAATACGCCCGAGTCGAACTCATCGACTGCCACCGTGAATCCTTCCTCGTTGTAAACCGCGATTATGTAGGCAAGTTCGGATATGATCTTCCTGACTCCGTCAGACTCGTATCTAAGCGGCAGCTGTATGCCGTCCCTGAGGCTGACGAGTTCTATCCTCTTGCCTGACACGCCGTTGGAATCAGTGGTCGTGGCAGCGACATTGATCCCTATCCCCAGTCCCGGTACCATCTGGCTGAGCACCTCGGAGATGCCTTTTATCTGGCCGGATATATATTCAAAGATGCCGTCGGCTATGAACGTCGGCTCGTAGGATTTGAAGAAATACACCCCGTGTCTCGTATATATCGGAAGCGAATAATTCAGCTGTACATATCCGGTGGACTTCGTGTCGACCACGAAGAAGTTGTTCCTGGCGTAATCAACGAGAGCATCCAGCGCCCAGTTGAGCTTGACCGTTCCCTTTGCGTTCTCCGTCAGATAGCTTGAGAACAGGAAAGATGCCGATTTTTCCCTGATGAGACGCTTGTTGACCTCAAAATCGATTATCAATTCATTCTTGATATCCATGTATGCCGACCGGCCGTCAAGATTGAACTTGTTGACGCCCTCTGAAACATCCCGCAGGATTAGAGGCTCGCCGTCTTCATCCTCTCTTAATGACAGCTTTTCATCATATATCTCCAGCTTGAAGCCGTCGCTTGCCGTCTTGACGTCTCCACCCAGGAACAGGCCGCTGTAATTGACCCTGTCGACCTCGTTCTCCTCAACTCTTCTCATTTTGAAAGAGTAATCCAGATAAGAGAGCTCTTCATCATGCTCAATCCCGTAGGTCAGAGAGACTCTGCTCTCCCCTGTGACGCTGGAAACGCAGTCGGAATACACATTCGGGACTGCAGCACCCGACATGAGGTGCTTGACTATTGCCATAGCCTCGATGAAGGCTGTCTTTCCGGAACCGTTCTGTCCGTATATGCCAAGGATGTCGGCACCTCCGTTCTCATTCGGCTCTATGTCTATCCTTCCGTGGTCGACGCTCTTGAAATCCTCAAGAACGGCGCTCCTGAGCTTGATTGTATTATCTTTTCTGTTTGCCATGTCGCACCTCTATTTGGCGGTAAATAAATGCTTGTTCACGGATATTCTAACACAAGACGGGTGCCGTGTCACCAAGCCGGGTTCTGTTGTTTTCTGTTGCCGAGAACTGAGACGGGATAGTATAATGAAAGAAAAAACGGGAGGAAAGAGAATGAAGACACTGGAACTTGCAAAAAAATACCAGGACTATGTCGTAGAGATGAGGAGGACGATACATGTCAACGCCGAACTCTCCGACAAGGAGTACGAGACCATAGCTCTCATCTGCTCCGAACTGGACAAGACCGGCATTGAGTATACTGTCATCGAGAACGGAGGAGTGCTCGCGAAGATCAAGGGGCCGACTGACAACGGCAGATCGGTGCTGCTGAGAGCCGACTGCGACGCGCTGCCCATAGACGAATCCGATGATAACCTTGCCGGGCCGAGGGTCTGCAAGAGCAAGAACCCGGGTGTCATGCACGCCTGCGGACACGACGCCCATACCGCAATGCTTCTCGGTGCAGCCAAGGTGCTGAAGGACAAGCAGGATGAGATAGCCGGAACCGTCTATCTGTGCTTCGAGAGAGGCGAGGAGATGACCGAGAACATACGCTACATCATGGCATGGATGGACAAGAATGGCGTGAATATCGATACCGCCTACGGGATCCATGTCGCTGCCGATCTCCCGAGTGGAGTTCTGGCTGTCAACGACACCAATGTAAATGCGGCTTCCATCTTTTTTGACATAACGATAGAAGGAAGGGGCGGACACGGCTCACGTCCGGACCGGTCGATTTCCCCTATCAACGCCTTTGCGGCCGTATGCATGGCCATGGACGGAATAAGGCTCAGGTGCATCGATCCGTACCGGCCGCTCTCATACTCCATCGGCAAGCTGAACAGCGGTTCACAGGCAAACATCATCCCTGACGAGTGCAACTTTGCAGGCACGGTCAGGATGTATGACAGAAATATCGGCTCAAAGTTCCGCGATGAGTTCAAGAAGCTGGTGGAAGACACCTGCCATACATATAACTGCATCCCTCATTTCAACAATCTCCCTATGCCAAGCCTTCCTGTGGTCAACGATCCTGAATGCGCGGCCTTTGCCAGAAAGGTCATCGGCGATGAGATCGGAAGCGAGAGGATAATCACCTCACAGCCATCGATGGGTTCCGAGAGCTTTGCTCACTATCAGCAGAGGATGCCGGGAGTGTTCGCCATGCTGGGCATCAAGAACGAGGCCAAGGGCACCGGTGCGGCACACCACAACAGACTGTTCGATGTTGACGAAGACGTTCTGTATCTCGGAGTTACAGCCCACGTCACCTACGCTCTGGAATTCCTGAAGAGCAGCATCTCCAACGAAGGAAAGCGGCCGTTCGGCAGCTACAGGGAAGTCCTCGAAGCCATGGGCAGGACCAAGGACATAGAAGAACTGTATTGATATCCTTTGAACGACAACGGAGCTCCTCGAAAGAGGAGCTCCGGTTTCATAATATATTCAGTTTCAGGCAAGTACTACGCCGTCAGCAAGCTTTCCGTACCTTTTCTTTATGACAATGAAATAATATATGACAACGAACAGCGCGGCAAAGAACCATCCGACAGGATATCCGAGGTACACGACCCTTATGTCGTACCTTATCCTCATTGCTATAAACAGGAACACCTGCCTGCAGACGATCATTCCGAACACCGAGAAGAACATTACCGCCAGGCTCTTGCCGAAGCCTCGCACCGCGTTCGAGAACACCTGATTGATGGTGGACAGGAAGTACAGCGGCATCATTATCCTGATGAGCCGTATGCCGTAGCCGACTGCCCGAGGGTCGCTGGTGAAGATGTTCACGAACTTTTCGCTGAACACTATTACCGGAATGCCAAGGGACACTATCACGAATATGCCCATTGCAAGAGCGGTCCTTATGCCCTTGAAAGCACGTGAATACTTCTTTGCTCCGACGTTCTGTCCCACGAAGGTCGTCAGCGCCTGGCCTATTGAACTTGCTGCGACACCGACAAACTTGTCTATCTTCTTGGCCGCTCCCGTGCCGGCCATTGCCCGGCTTCCGAAAGAGTTTATATATCTCTGCACGAACAGGTTGGAGGTGCTCACCAGACTGGACTGCACCGCTGAAGGTATGCCCAGGCTTATGACCTCTCTGAGCATCGGCCCGTTGATGTGAAGCCTCGAAGGCTCCACTCTGTAGCTTTCCTCCGTCCTGACGAGGATGGAAAACACCAGAGTCACCGATATCGCCTGAGAGCATATCGTTGCAAGGGCGACGCCGAGGACACCCATTCCAAGCCAGACGACTGTTATGAGATCGGCGACAATGTTCACGCAGCTGGCGACCACAAGGATGTAGAACGGTCTCCTGGAGTCTCCTACCGCCCTGAGTATACCGCTGCCCACGTTATATATGGAGGTGAACAGTATTCCAATGAGGTACACTCTCAGATAGAGGCTCGCCTCCCGCCAGACGTCAGCGGGACAGCCGACTATGGTCAGCAGGAACGGCGTGAATATGATTCCAAGTCCTGCCATCACTATGCCCAGTATCACGGCAAAGGTAACGGCCGTGTGTATCGCCTCGCTCAGGCTGCTGTCATCTCCGGCGCCGAAATATCTCGCGAACAGCACTGTGGAACCCGTTGCAAGCCCCGTGAAGAAACCCGTCAGGAGCATGGATATGTCGCTGCAGCTGCTGACCGCCGCGAGGGCCGTCGTGCCCACGAAACGGCCGACCACTATGGAGTCAACGCTGTTGTACAGGTTCTGGAATATCTGGCCGAGCATTATCGGCAGCGCAAATGTCAGTATCTGAAGAAATATGTTCCCGCTGGTCAGATTGACGCTTCTTTTCTTTACCATTTTCTCTTCCAATAAAACATAAACGGAGATCCTGAACATATAGGTCCGGGATCTCCGAATACTTCAGATCACTTTCCCTGGAGGTAGCTGTATGCTGCAGTAGCTGCGATGGCGCCGTCTGATGCGGCCGTTACCAGCTGTCTTAATGTCTTCTTTCTGGTGTCTCCTGCCACGAATACGCCCTCAAGGTTGGTGGTGCAGCTTTCGTCGGAATCGATGTAACCGTCCTCTGTGAGCCTGACCTGTCCTGCGAACAGCTCGTTGTGCGGGATAAGTCCCACCGCAACGAATACCGCGTCGGTATCGATCACGCTCTCTTCCCCGGTCACCTTGTTTTGGACCTTCAGTCCGTTTACCTTGTCGCTTCCGAGTATCTCCAGAGGTATGGTGTTGTAATGGATCTCTATCTTTTCGTTTCTGAGGACCTTTTCTACCTCGTGCCTGACGCCCCTGAACTCATCTCTCCTGTGGATGAGATGCACCTTGGTGCACATGCCCGTGAGATATACCGCGTCCTCAAGCGCAGTATTTCCTCCGCCGACTACTACGGCCACCTTGTCCTTGAAAAAGGAACCATCGCAGGTCGCGCAGTAGCTCACGCCCCTGCCTACCATCGTGTCTTCGCCCGGGATCTCCAGCTTTCTTCTGGTGACGCCTGTAGCGATTATGACGGTCTTTGCCTCGTACTCGCCGAAATCGGTCCTGATCTTCTTGATGTCTCCCTCAAGTTCCACGCTCGTCACGCCTTCGTACCGGATGGTTGCTCCGAAATCGACAGCCTGATTGTACAGGTTCATTGCGAACTCGACTCCGCTCATTCTCTCCATTGCCGGATAATTCTCCACCTCCGGAGTGTTTATGATCTGTCCGCCATGGACATTCGCCTCAAAGTTTATGGTCGAGAGTCCTGCTCTCTGTCCGTAAACGGCAGCCGAAAGTCCCCGAGGGCCGGCTCCGATTATCGCTATGTCATATATCATCTTTCTTTTCCCCTGAATCATGTATTTCCAAATGATACTACAATATTGCTCGTCCTGCCACAGTGATAAAATCACTTTAAAAAAAGGAAGACGGAGAGCATGTGCTCTCCGCCTTCATGACCTAGGGGGATAGTATAATCAATAGTTGATCTGTCTTGCGACGTACCGGGTGTGAAGGACCTCGTGAGCCCTGTGGCTGCCCGGCTTGCCGAGATACTCGGCATAGAGCTGCTTGATTTCAGGATTCTCATGGCTCTTTCTGAGGTGCATCCTCTCGTCCTGCGTGTACAGGGCAGATGCTCTCAGCTTCTTGAGATCCACGAAGTTCCTTACGCTTGCAGGCTGTGTAGGCTGGCCGCCTCCGTTGATGCATCCGCCAGGACATGCCATGATCTCGATGAAGTCATAGCTTGCCTCGCCGTTCTTGACCTTCGTGAGGATCTCCTTGGCGTTCTTGAGGCCTGAAGCAGCGACGACGCGGATTGTGTTTCCGGCTATCGTGTAAACCGCTTCCTTGATGCCCTTGTCTGTTCCGCGGACTTCCACGAAATCAGGCTTGTCGAGTTCCTTGCCCGTGAGGGTCTCGGCCGCTGTTCTGAGAGCTGCCTCCATGACGCCGCCTGATGCTCCGAAGATGTGACCTGCGCCTGATGCTGCGCCCATGAGCGGGTCGTAATCCTCGTCAGGAAGACGTGAGAACTGGATTCCGGCTCTCTGGATCATGCGTGAGAACTCTCTTGTGGTGATGGCGATGTCGACATCAGGGATGTCTTCGCCTGCAGCGTTCATGAACGGTCTGCCCACCTCGAACTTCTTGGCTACGCAAGGCATCACGGCCACGACGACGATGTCTCTCGGATCGAGTCCCATCTTCTCTGCATAGTATGTCTTTGCGATGGAGCCGAACATCTGCTGAGGGCTCTTGCAGCTTGAGAGGTTAGGGATGAATTCAGGGAAGAATGTCTCGCAGTACTTGACCCATCCCGGTGAGCAGGATGTGATCATAGGCAGCGTGCCGCCTGTCGTGACCCTTTCAAGGAATTCGTTTGCCTCTTCCATTATTGTAAGGTCGGCAGCGAAGTCCGTGTCGAAGACCTTGTCAAAGCCAAGCCTTCTTGCTGCAGCGACCATCTTGCCCTGCACGTTCGTGCCGATAGGCATTCCGAAGCATTCGCCCAGCGTGACTCTTACTGAAGGGGCTGTCTGAACGACGACATGCTTTGTTGGATCCCGCAGCGCTGCCCATACCTTGTCGGTATCGTCCTTCTCGGCCAGAGCGCCTGTAGGACATACAACTATGCACTGTCCGCAGGATACGCAGGCAGTCTCATCGAGAGGCTTCTCGAAGGCGCATGCGATATGTGTCTCGAACCCGCGCTCGTTTGCGCCGATGACGCCTATGCCCTGAGTCTCCTTGCAGGCTGCTACGCAGCGGCGGCAGAGGATGCACTTTGAATTGTCGCGGTACATATGCACTGCCGAGTCATCGATGCCCCAGTCCATCTTTGCGCCGGTCCATGCGCTTGTATCCTTGATGCCGTAATCATGGGTCAGCTTCTGCAGCTCGCATGTGCCGTTTCTGATACAGCCAAGGCAGTCCTGATTGTGTGTGGAAAGCACCAGCTCAAGGTTCATCTTCCTTGCGGCGTGTACCTTCTCGGTGTTCGTGAGGACTTCCATGCCCTCGCTTACAGGGTATACGCAGGCCGTTACAAGGCCTCTCATGCCCTTTACTTCAACTACGCAGATACGGCAAGCGCCGATCTCGTTGATGTCTTTCAGATAGCACAGTGTAGGGATATCGACACCTGCCTGATAGGCAGCTTCAAGAATGGAAGAGCCCTCCGGTACAGATACACTGATGCCATTGACCTTTAAATTTACCATGTTCATTTAAAGTTCCTCCTATTCCTTAACGATAGCGCCGAATCTGCATCCTGCCATACATGCACCGCACTTGATGCAGACGTTAGGATCGATGACGTGTGGAGTTCTTACTTCTCCGGAGATAGCATTTACCGGGCAGTTCCTCTTGCACAGAGTGCAGCCTCTGCACTTGTCTTCGAGGATCCTGTACTGGAGCAGATCCTTACATACGCCGGCCGGGCAGCGCTTGTCCACGATGTGGGCAACGTACTCGTCACGGAAGTAGCGGAGAGTCGAAAGGACAGGGTTAGGTGCAGACTGTCCGAGTCCGCACTGGCTGTTTGCCTTGATGAAGTTTGCAAGCTCTTCGATCCTGTCGAGGTCCTCAAGCTCGCCGTTGCCGCTCGTGATCTTCTCGAGGAGTTCAAGCAGGCGGCGTGTGCCGATACGGCAAGGCGCGCACTTTCCGCAGGACTCGTCGACCGTGAACTGCAGGAAGAACTTTGCGATATCGACCATACATGTGTCTTCATCCATGACGATGAGTCCGCCTGAACCCATCATCGAGCCTATGGCTATCAGATTGTCATAATCCATAGGGGTATCTATGAGAGCTGCAGGGATGCATCCGCCGGAAGGACCGCCTGTCTGGGCAGCCTTGAACTTCTTTCCGTTAGGGATTCCGCCGCCGATGTCCTCGATGACTGTACGGAGCGTCGTTCCCATAGGGATCTCAACGAGACCCGTGTTCTTGATCTTGCCGCCGAGTGCAAACACCTTTGTGCCCTTGCTCTTCTCTGTTCCCATGGATGCGAACCACTCCGCACCGTTGAGTATGATCTGTGCAATGTTTGCATAGGTCTCAACATTGTTCAGGATGGTAGGCTTCTCGAACAGACCCTTAACTGCAGGGTACGGAGGACGAGGTCTCGGCTCTCCGCGGTTGCCTTCGATGGAGCGCATGAGAGCTGTCTCTTCGCCGCATACGAATGCGCCTGCGCCCAGCTTAATTTCAAGATCGAAGCAGAAATCCGTTCCGAAGATGTTGTCGCCGAGAAGTCCGTACTCTCTCGCATCGTCGATGGCCTTCTGAAGCCTCTTGACGGCGATAGGGTACTCTGCACGGATATATACGTATCCCTTTGAAGCGCCGATCGCATAGGCAGCGATGGCCATTGCCTCAACGACGCTGTGAGGGTCACCCTCAAGGACCGAACGGTCCATGAATGCGCCCGGGTCGCCTTCGTCGGCATTGCAGCAAACGTACTTCTGGTCTGCCTTGTTCATTGCAGCCAGCTCCCATTTTCTGCCTGTAGGGAATCCGCCGCCGCCTCTTCCGCGAAGACCTGAATCCTTGACGACCTGGATGACCTGCTCAGGGGTCATCTCTGTAAGGACCTTGCCCAGTGCGGCATAGCCGTCACGGCCGATGTACTCTTCGATGTTGTCAGGATCGATGACGCCGCAGTTGCGCAGCGCGACTCTCTTCTGATGCTTGTAGAAATTGGTGTCATTGAGGCTGGTGACCGTTCCGCCCATTGTGGTCTCATCGTAGAGCAGTCTCTCCACGACGCGTCCCTTGAGCAGATGCTCGTCAACTATCTCCTTGACGTCCTCAGGCTTGACCATGCTGTAGAAGCTACCCTCAGGATAGACCACTACGATCGGGCCGAGTGCGCAGAGACCGAAGCATCCCGTCTTTATGACCTTGACTTCCTCGTTAAGGCCGACATCGGCGATCTCCTTGTTGAATTCCTCGATGATCTTTTCTGAATGTGAAGCAGTACAGCCTGTACCGCCACATACCATAACATGGCTTCTAAACATTTGTGTACTCCTTCCCGGTTACTTTACTGCGCCGATGGTGAATTCTACTACCGGCTGCTTTCCGATTATGTGCTCCTGCACGATCCTCTTTGCCTTCTCGGCATCGAGCTTTACATATGTTGTCTTCTTGTCGCCCTCTACCACTTCGGCAACAGGCTCGAACTGGCAGATGCCTATGCATCCTGTCTGTGATACGACCACCTTGTCGGTCAGATCCCTTGAGAGGATCTCCTCGCTGAATGCGTTGAGCACAGGGCGGGCTCCGGCGGCGATTCCGCATGTGGCCATGCCGACGAGGATCTTGACCTTGTCATCAGATGATCCGCGTACGCCGACAGTAGACTTCATCTTGTCTCTGATGGCCTGCAGTTCCCGTAAGCTTTTCATTATCAGTATCTCCTTCTTAATATCTCTGTCTGATTCTCTTCGATAAACTCCTTTAACCAGTTCACCACCTCAGGTTCGCTGAGCGGCACTCCGTCCATCATGACTCTGATCTCCCTGGTGTCGCAGACGAACTGCTCACCGTCCCTTTCCACCGTATAGGTGAAGTCGATATCGGGATTCATTCCTATCAGGATGCCGACTGTGTCATTTACCCGCCCGAGCGGGGTACAGTCGATGTTTTGAGTGTCGAACGTTGCCGTCACGAGGGTCCCTTTCCCCTTCTCGCTGGTGATGGAGAACCGTCCGCCCGTGCTTTCGCTTGCCTGCTTGAACAACGGCACTCCCAGCCCGACCTTCCTGGTGGTCCTGGATGTGAAGAACGGATCCTCCACGCTTTTCAGCGTCTCTTCGTCCATTCCGCTTCCGTCATCCTCTATGGTTATCCTCAGCCATCTTCCGTCCTCCCCGTAGGCGCTTACGCCGATCTGTATGAGGGAGGCGCCGGCAGACACCGAATTCTGGGCGATGTCCAGTATGTTTAAAGAGAGTTCCTGCATCTTACTTGTACTTGGCGAGTATGCCGTCCAGCTCCTTGCCGCTCTCGCTTACTCTTCCGTAAACATCGTCATTGACGGTGAATACCGGTGCGAGACCGCAGGCGCCTATGCATCTTGTCGCGTCGAGTGAGAAAAGACCGTCGTCCCTGCAGTCACCCTGCTGCACTCCGAGCTTTTCTTCCAGCTTTTCCAGGATCTTTCCGCTGCCCTTTACGTAGCAGGCCGTTCCCAGACAGACAGAGACCTTGTACTTGCCCTTCGGAGCCAGGGAGAACTGTCCGTAGAAAGTTGCTATCCCGTAGACCTCCTCCAGGCTCTTGCCGATCGAGTCTGCGATCACCCTCAGCACCTCTACCGGAAGGTATCCGTAGATATCCTGTGCTTTCTGGAGTGCAGGCATGGCAGAACCGCGTTCCTGTCCGTTTTCGTCGAGCCACTTCTTGAGTTCCGCCGCCTGTTCCGGCGTACCCTTGAATGGCACTCTCGAAATCTTCTTCATACTATCCTCCTAAACCTATGTAAATAAAATTACATCCTAAGCCGACGGATATACTCCGTCAGTATGGATTATACCAAAGCACAGACCCCGATTCTATCAGTTCTGTACATTTCGTTAAAGATTTGTCAACTATGATAAAAACTTTGAAGATTTATTGTTAACTTTTTGTCATATAGTAGAATTTATGTATATACATATATGTCCTGCCGCCTGAGAAGGCGGATTTTCCGACGCACAAGCCGCTCTGCGCCGATCCGTCCTTCTTTATTTAAAACATCGGATTATGATATAATGAACGACACAAGATAACTGTCCGAAAGGATAACGAAATATATAAGGAGATCCGGATTTGAAGATCAAGGATATTGCAGAACTGCTGGGAGCAGAAGTACTCACTCCCGAAATAAGCACGGAGACCGAGGTGCACACCGCCTGCGGAAGCGACATGATGAGCGACGTGCTCGCCTTTGTCAAGAACCAGGCAGTCCTCGTCACGGGACTCAACAACCCTCAGGTCATCAGGACCGCTAACATGATGGACATGGTCTGTGTGGTCTACGTCCGCGGAAAGAGACCCGATGAGATGAGCCTCAAGCTCGCCGAGGAATACGGCATCTGCGTATTGACCACCACCACACCGATGTTCGCCTGCTGCGGCATCCTTTATGAGCATGGACTCAGGGGAGCATGATGGAACCTATCAGATTGAGCTACACCGTTCCGGGCGATGATTTCACACAGGCAGGGCATGCTTCCAGCGATCTGAAAAAGAAGCTGAAGCTGATGGGCATAGACCCCGAAAAGATAAGGAACGTTGCCATCAGCCTTTACGAGGGCGAGATAAACCTGTGCATCCACGGCGGTGGCGGAACCATCGACGCTCTCATCTATCCGGACCGAGTCGAGATGTATCTCGATGACGAAGGTCCCGGCATACCCGACATCTCCCTTGCAATGAAGGAGGGCTGGTCCGGCGCCAGCGCTGAGGTGAGGAGCCTCGGCTTCGGCGCGGGCATGGGCATGCCTAACATGAAGAAATACACTGACGAGATGACGGTGACCAGCGAAGTCGGCAAGGGCACCCATATCAAGCTCGTCGTTAATCTCTGATAACACTTCCTACCAGGAGGATACCGATGTCCGGTACATACACCCATTCAGTGACTCTGGACAGGGATCTCTGCAGGGGCTGCATAAACTGCCTGAAGAGATGTCCTACCGAGGCCATAAGAGTGCAGGACTCAAAGGCACGCATCCTCTCCGACAGATGCATAGACTGCGGAGAGTGCATAAGGATGTGCCCTCACAATGCCAAGAAGGCCGTATACAACACGCTGAGCGACTATTCTCACTTCAAGCATCTTGTTGCCCTTCCGGCTCCGTCACTGTACGCACAGTTCAATAACATCACCGATCCTTCGCCGATACTGGCTGGGCTCCTCGACATAGGCTTCGACTCTTTCTTCGAAGTCGCGAGAGCACGGGAGCTTGTAAGCGATGCGACAGGCAAGATAATCGGCAGCATGCCGAAGCCTGTCATTTCCTCGGCATGCCCTGCCATAATGAGGCTGATAAGGGTAAGGTTCCCCGAACTCATTAGCCACGTGCTGCCTCTGGTCTCCCCGATGGAGCTGGCTGCAAGGCTGGCGAAGAAAGAGATCATGGAGTCGACCTCCCTTAAGGAAGAGGAAATAGGCTGCATATTCATCACACCTTGCCCGGCAAAGATCACCGACATAAACAACCCTATCGGATCGACGCATTCAGCCGTGGACGGAGCCGTTGCCATGAAGGACATCTATCAGATGCTCCTCAAGGTCCTTGACGAGCCGGGTCACAAGAGCGATGCCACTTCAGGCGCCCTCGGAGTAGGCTGGGCTTCCAGCGGTGGAGAGAGCGACGGGCTGGCGACGGTCTCGAACTATCTCGCCTGCGACGGAATAGAGAACGTCATAAGGGTCCTCAACGACATAGAAGACAACAAGCTGTACAACATCGACTTCATTGAACTCAACGCATGCCCGGGCGGCTGCGTCGGAGGAGTGCTGGCTGTCGAGAACCCTTTCATAGCAAAATCGAAACTCAAGAATATAGCCAAGACGATGCCGCTCAAGAGAAACTCACTGGGCAAAAGCGTTCCGATAGAGATGCTCTGGGACACCAACCTGGAGTATATGCCGGTGTATGAGCTTCAGGGGACCCCTATGGAAAGGTTCAAGGCAATGAGCGAACTGGAGGAGCTGATCGAAAGGCTCCCCGGTCTTGACTGCGGAAGCTGCGGCGCTCCGAACTGCAGATGCTTTGCCCAGGACGTCATAAACGGCCTGGCAAAGGAAGGCGACTGCGTCGTCATAATGAGAAAGAAGCTTGAGCGGATAAGGTCCGCTCTGGGACAAGAGGAGTAACATGACAGTAAAGGAATTCGCCGACAGATTTTCCCTCAGAGTGCTCAGCGAGGGAGAGGACAGGACCATAAACGGAGGCTTCTGCGGAGACCTCCTCAGCTGGGTGATGGCAAACGCCAGGATGGACAACGCCTGGTTCACCGTAATGGGAAACATAAACGCTGTAGCCGTTGCCAGCCTCAACGATGTGGCCTGCATAGTGCTGTGCCAGAACAGCCGGATCA
>CAZDOS010000013.1:0-37180 GCA_964507095.1 uncultured Oscillospiraceae bacterium
TATTATGCCCTTTCAGGGCTGGTGCATACCACCAGTTTAACTGGTGGTTTTGATTATGTCTTTGCATCCGTCAGTTGCTCTTTCTCTTGCGGAACAGGTACTCATCCAACTGAGTCTTGATCTTGTCAGGAATCTCCCTCGGGATAGGGCAGACATATGAGTCCGCAAACCTGAGGCTCAGTCCCACGATGAAGTCAACGTCTTCCTTCATCTGCTTTGCGGTAACGACCTTTGCATTGTCGTATTTCGCATGGATGATGGCCTGAGAGCTCGGTGAGAACTTTATGAATGATATCGCAGGGACTCCCTTATCGGCGAATGGCGTGCTGTCGCTGGAAGCTACTCTTGCTGAGGCGTTTACGCTGAAGCCGACTTCGTCAGCGTATGCCTTGATAACGTCAACACCGATGTCGGCAGTGCTGCAGAAAGCTCTGACCTGTCCGAAAACGCTTCCGAGCATATCCACATTGAGATTGAGAGCTATCTTGTCGAGCTCATCTTCGTGCATGCGGCAGTATGCCTTGGAACCGAGAAGACCTCTCTCCTCGCTGCCGCAGAAAACGGCTCTGATTCCGTATCTGTGCGGAGCTGTCCTGTTGGCCTCTTCAAGGACCGCAAGATTGGCTATGCAGCCTGAAAGGTTGTCATATACGCCCGGACAGTTCGGTCTTGTGTCCAGGTGGCAGGACATTGTGATCCATTCATCGGTGAGGCCCGGAATTTCAGCAACAACATTATGGGAATAACCCTTCAGTTCTTCCTGATCGATGACAATCTTGACTTTAGGCAGATTCTTCACCAGGATAAAGGCATCCTTTGCGTTGACGGTTACACCGAGAGCCTTTCTTCCGTCAGAAACGAAATCCCTGAGCTCCTTGGTGTCGATATCCCTGTCTGCCCACTTGACATCTCCTGTATATGAGATGTATCCGACAGCGCCGGCATCCAGCATGTCATGGTAATCAAACTTTGAGAAGCCGCCGTCAAACAGGACGATCTTTCCCTTCACTTTTCGGAGAGAGACCTTGTCAAAGGCCGGAATGTAGACCAGCGGAGCTTCGATCTCTCCGCTTCCGGAGAATTCGAATGCCGTGCAGGGGATCTCCTTGCCGTCTGCGTAGAGATGAGCTGAGTTGATCTTGGCTACAGGCACTTCAAAATCCTCGATCCTGGCATTGATGCCTATCTCAAGGCACTTGTTGAGGAGATAGTCTGCGATCTTCTGCTCTTCAGGTGTTGCGCTTATCCTTATGAATCCCGCTTCGTTGATGATTTTCTGTATCTGTCTTTGATTCATGATGATGCTCCTTTGCAATCTTGATTATTTCATAAGTTCGAACCTGTATTCCTTGGGCGGCTCTGCTCCCAGAAGATGTCTCGTGAAGAAGTCCATCTTCCTTCTGATGAAGTAGAAGTCACTCGGAACATTGTGATTCTTTCTCGGAACGACTATGAGATCATAGTCCTTGTTGTACTTGTTCAGCTCATCGCAGAGCCTGATAGTCTCTGACATGGTGACGTTGTCGTCAAGAGCGCCGTATGCGAGGAGGAGCTTGCCTTCGAGATGCTTTGCCCTTCTTGTGGCATCGCCTCTTACATAGACATCTTCGTCATACAGTCCGCCGTATCTTTCCGTCCAGGAATGCTCATACATCCTGTTGTCATAGTTACCGGAGGATGCGACTCCAACCTTATACACTTCAGGGTAGGTGAGCATTCCGGTTACGGTCGCATAACCGCCGCCGGAATTGCCCCAGATGCCGATCCTGTCAAGATCTATGAAAGGATACTGCTCCTTGATCTGGCTGTAGCAGTACACATGCTCTTCAAGACCGTCAGAGTATTCGAACCTTCTGAAGGAGAGGTCATGGAATTCCTTTCCTCGTCCCGGCGTTCCGAGACCGTCCATGATGATGGCAGCCATTCCAAGCTGTGCAAACTGCTGGAGTCCGCCCATTATCTCCCTGTCCATTCCGTTGTCCCAGGTGAAGGTCTTCGGAACGTTGAACATCTGCGCTCCGCCGTAGACATAGTCGACGACAGGAACCGTGTCGCCGACAGGTTCCACCGGTCTTACGATGATTCCGTAAAGATCCGTAACTCCGTCCTTTGCCTTTACCTTGAAACGTTCAGGAGTGACGTATCCAAGTTCATAAAGCCTGGTGGCATCCGCCTTTTCAAGCTCTTTGACAAGGTTCCCTTCAAGGTCTCTCAGAACGGTCACAGGAACCGTTTCAACCGTTGAATATGTATCGACGAAGCCTGTTTTGCCGACGGATACGGAGTGAGAAGCGTCTTCCGGAGTGAGCCTCTTGAAGCCGTTCCCGTCAAAGTCTACCACATACAGGTTGAAGAAGTATGGATCGGAAGAATCAGGATCGTTTCCGGCAAGGAAA
Source organism: uncultured Oscillospiraceae bacterium (assembly GCA_964507095.1). GTDB lineage: Bacteria > Bacillota > Clostridia > Oscillospirales > Ruminococcaceae > RGIG3102. The sequence goes on from CAZDOS010000013.1 coordinate 2,397, forward strand.
TAGATCTTTCCGGTCTCCTCATCGATGCGCATGATCTTCTGAACGATCAGCTCGCTTCTTTCGCTGCCTATGAGGTCGATGCATTCTCCGCTCTTTATGTCGTATCTGTAAAGATGTGCAAAACCGGTTCTTTCACTCCACCAGATGAAGCTCTTGCGGTCATTCGTCACATAGTTTGAGAATCGGTAGGTGCCGAAACCGTCCATCATTCCGGAAGCGCCGAAGTTCAGGAAGGTGTCACTTGTCTCTGTGAGAAGGAGCTCGGCAGAACCGTCCTCTGCATTTACGAGATAGAACCTGCCCTCCTGATAGCCTCTCTTGAGCCATGTGAAGTAGAAGCCTGAACCATCGTCAAGCCACTTTACCATGCTTCCGGTATCACTTGTTGTCACAGGGTAAAGGGAATCCGGCAGACTTGCTTTGATCATGGTCCTCTTTTCGCAGTCCCCGATATACAGCATGTAGTGCGGTATGACATCATCGGGATCCTGGACGACAGCGCAAGGATAGGAGTAAAGCTCCGGTTTATTGCAGTCATCGCCTTCAAAGAAGGATTTGATGACATACTCGTGCCCGACCTTCCTTCTGTCTGCAAGATAAGTCACGAACTTGGTCCTGTCGGGAGACCAGCAGACGTGCGGTTTGTCTTCTCTGCCGGACAGTTTTTCAGTGATCTGGCTGAACATGTCGATATATACGCCGTACTCATAGAATTCTTCGGCATCATCCGTAAGAGGACACTCAAAGTTTGCCATGGTGTCCTTCATAATGATGTTGCCCCTGTCCAGTGAAAGCTCATATCTGTCCTTCTTTTCCTCAGGAGAATACCGGATCTCGCTTCCGGTCAGAGCGTCGATATATACCGGTGAAGATACCTTCTTGCCGTTCTCGTCGTAGCTTTCGCGTCCATAGGTAAAGACTGAATCCGTCAGCCACTTCACTCTCGGAGCGCCGTTGAGAACAGCTTCTCTGGTGTACTGGGTGAGAAGCTTTTCAGCATTATGGTATCTGGTAAGCATATCCATTTTCATTCCTCGCTTTCTTTACTGTTCTTTTCTCCATTTTACTATTAATCCTCTTCCAATTCCATACATTTTGAGACTTGGCTTGCAGTTTTGCTTATTCAGGGGTGATACGGGACAACGGCATAGAAAACCGATTTGTCAACTTGTCTACAGGGAAAAGAGTGTGGACAGGCACTGTGTGCAAAACGCCGAAATGTGACTAATTCACTTGTGAATAATGTCATGTTTCGATATAATGTCTTTTCGTTATGTATCTAAACTAAGAAATAAGTATAAAAGGAAACTCTCCAGGAGAGTATCGGGTCAAAACGATGTTCAAGAATCTTTTCAGACCTGTGGACATGACACAGGGAGATCCGGTATCGAACCTTATCCGGTTTGCAATACCGATGCTGCTGGGAAATATCGCACAGCAGCTGTATAACACAGTTGACAGCATAATAGTCGGTAGATATGTCGGAGACAATGCACTTGCCGCCGTCGGAAGCGCCGGTCCTGTCATGGGACTAATGTTCGTCCTTTTCATGGGTGTCTCAACCGGTGCATCCATAATGGTATCTCAGTATTTCGGTGCGAGAAAAAGAGAAGACCTTTCCCATGCCATCTGCACCTGCATGACGCTGACAGCAGTAGCCTCGATAATCATCATGATCGTCGGTCCGCTCATTGCGGGTCCTTTCCTCAGGCTTCTCAATACACCTGACTCCATCATTGGCTGGTGCCAGAGCTATCTCAGGATACTGTTCCTGGGCGTTGCCGGAAGCGGCTACTACAATATCATGTCAGGCGTTCTCAGAGGACTTGGTGATTCGGTCTCGGCTCTCACCTATCTGCTGGTCGCCACTTTCACAAACATCATTCTTGACTGGACCTTTGTTGCCAAGTTCGGCATGGGAGTCGAAGGTGTTGCCCTGGCCACGATCATGGCTCAGATGCTTTCAGCCGTGCTCTGCATACTCAAGCTGACAAGGATGAAGGAACTGTTTGACATCAAGTTTGAGTATTTCAAGGTGTTCAGCAGCTATTCCAGAGACCTCGTCAGGCTCGGACTTCCTGCCGGAATCACGCAGATGATATTCTCTGCATCTTCAATAGTCGTTCAGTCGCTGACCAACAGCTTCGGCGAGATGTATATTGCGGCAAACGTCATCGTCATGAGAATAGACGGCTTCGTAATGATGCCTGCATTCTCCTTCGGCACGGCCATGACGACCTTTGCGGGTCAGAACATCGGCGCCGGAAGGCTGGACAGGGTGGATGACGGAACCAAGAGAGGTACGCTGACAGCCATGGGAGTATCAACGGTGCTCACCATACTTATCGTTCTCTTCGGAAGATACCTCATGGCCATCTTCACAAAGACCGAAGATCTCATAGTCCTGGCCAACACGATGATGAGGATACTTGCGCCGGGATATATCGCCATGGAAGCGACTCAGTGTCTTTCAGGAATAATGCGCGGTGCCGGTGATACGACCACGCCTATGTGGATCTCCATCATCAACACAGTGGCGCTCAGAGTGCCTCTGGCATATATTCTTGTCCAGCTGACCAAGACTCCTCGGCTGCCTCAGGGCAACTGCCTCATGATGCAGATATCGATGCTGATATCCTGGACCCTTGGCGCGCTGATCACATTCGTCATGTTCAAGCGCGGCGGCTGGAGACAGAGAGCTCTCGACAGGATCAACGGATAATCGAATATACTTTCAGGGACTGTGTGCACTCCGGACGGATGCAGGCAGTCCCTGCCTTGTTTAATGCTCGCAAACATGCAAAATGCCCTTTGTTAATTCTGTACAAGGCCATATTAAATCTGCTCTAACATCACTGTATAGATTTACTTAACTTCATTTTTATAGTTTATTATTAACAAAGAATTGTTGACTAATTTGGTCATTTTAGATAAACTGTTTATATATTAATAATCAGGAGGCTCGTATGGAAAAGAAGGTCGATGCAGGCACGGAACGCGTAAGGATCTGGGAAGATCTGCTCAAGGTCGCAAAGCCTGACTCAAAATTCAGCTGGCAGTTCTCGGAATTCATCTGCGATTACGAGGGCAGCGAAAAGGGCACGGAGCTTCTGTGCGCCACGGACATGTACAAGAATGCCAAGGTGATCTTCATCACTCCTGACAACAACCTGGAAACTCTCAGGGAGAGAGCGTTCAAGGACAAGAAGACAGTCCTCATGACCAATTACGGCATAACAAGAGGATTCTTCATCATAGAGCCGGGAATGATCCCGGAGGGCAAGGAAGAAGTCGCCTCCCTCCTGGACGGCATCGGCAGATACTGGAAGCACCAGACCCTTGCTCAGCTCGAGGAGAAGATCGACCATGTCGACATGCTGGTCACCGGCGCTTCAGCCATTACTCCGAGCGGCATCCGTTTCGGAAAAGGACACGGCTACTTCGACCTGGAGTTCGCAATGCTTTCTACCATAGGCATAGCGGACGACGACTCGGTCATCATCGGAGTGGGACACGACTGCCAGGTTGCAGATGTCCCTGTCGAGGTGGAGGAGTATGACACTGCCATAGACTTCATCGTGACACCTACAAGGATCACGGAAACAAGACATGAATTCCCACGTCCTAAGAAGGGCGTAATATGGTCCAGGCTGCGGCCCGGAATGCGCGAACAGATACCGCCTATACAGGAACTCTGGTGCAGGGTTCACTGCAAGTAATATATAGGGAAAACTGCAAGACATGGCTATCAGGGAAGAGTACTTACTTGAATTACAGGAGATCAGCAAAAGCTTCAGAACTGTCAAGGCAAATGACAGGATATCTCTGAAGCTCAATAAGGGCGAGGTCCTCGCCCTGCTGGGCGAGAACGGTGCCGGAAAAAGCACCCTCATGAATATAATCTACGGAATATATCGCCCGGACTCCGGAAGGATACTGATCAACGGCAAACAGGTAAGGATAGACTCGCCCAGACAGGCCATGTCTTTTGGTATTGGAATGGTTCATCAGCACTTCATGCTGATCGAAAGGTTCAATGCCGTAGACAACATAATACTAATCTCCGAAGACTCTTCCCTCTCAACGCTGAACAGAAAAAAGGTAAGGGCGAGGCTGGAAGAGCTCAAGGAACAGTACAACATCGATGTAGATCTTGACAGTCCGGTAGAGGATCTGAGCATATCCATGCAGCAGAAGGTCGAGATACTCAAGCTCCTCTACAGAGGTGCCGACATACTGATACTGGACGAGCCGACAGCCGTTCTGCTTCCTGTGGAAGCCGAATCTCTTTTTGCCATCATCAGGAACATGACAAAGCAGGGAAAGGGCGTCATATTCATCTCCCACAAGATGGATGAAGTGCTTGAGATATCCGACAGGATAAATGTCCTGTCTCTGGGGAAGGTCACCGGAGAGGTCCTGACAAGCGAAGCTGACAAGAATACTCTTGTCATGATGATGAGCGGTGAGGATGCCCTTAACGTTAAGCCCTTCGAAAAGAAACACGTTGAACCCGAGGTCCTCATGTCATGCGAAGGCGTTGAAGCCTATGACGACCGGAACGCAAAGACATTGAACGGCGTGGATCTTACCATACATTCCGGAGAGATAATCGGGATAGCCGGAGTCGAGGGCAACGGGCAGGAAGAGCTTGCCCAGATACTTGCGGGAGTAAGATACGCTTCTGCGGGAAAGATAAACACAAAAAACATGGACCTCTCTCACAGGAGCACAAGGCGCTTCATGGCAGAGAGGATAGGATATATTCCTTCTGACAGGAATTCCACGGGGACCGTGCCTGATTTCTCGCTCCTCCAGAACTGGATGCTGCGAAAAAAGGACGTAGTGGACAGAAGGGGGCTTCTTGACACTGACAGGATGCAGGAAGAATGCGTCCGGGGGATGAGCAAGTTCGATGTCAGGGCAAGGGATGAGAATGTACGTTCGGCGACCCTTTCGGGAGGCAATCTTCAGAAGTTCATACTTGCAAGGGAGATAGGCAACGATCCTAAGGTGCTAATCTGCTCATATCCCACCAGAGGTCTTGACGTCAAGGCGGCAAGGTATGTCCACAGCTGCCTCATAGATGCCAGGAACAACGGCACCGGCATAGTGGTGATATCCTCAGACCTTGAGGAACTGTTCGCCGTATGCGACAGGATAGTTGTCCTTTACAGGGGCAGGGTCATTGGAGAAAAGAGACCTGAGGAGACAACGACTCAGGAGATAGTTTACATGATGATGGGAGGTACTGCGTGAAGATAAGCGAACTTTTCGACAGATACCTCGGCATGGAGCTTCTGAAGAAGCTGGGGATCATGCTCGTGGCCATCATAGCCGCAATGGCAGTCGGCTCCGTATTCGTCCTGATGTCAGGAGCAAGTCCTGCGGACGCATATTACTACATGCTGGTAAAGCCTTTGTCATCGATAACTTCGCTGGGAGAGGTATTCATATATTTCACGCCGCTTCTGTTGGTGGGACTCGGAGTGTCATTCACTTTCCACTGCAAGCTTTCAAACCTTGGCGGAGAAGGACAGATACTGTGCGGTGCCCTTGGCATGACACTGGTGGGGATCACTCCGATAGCGAAGACGCTCGGACCTCTGTCGCTGGTCCTCGGCGCTATCGTAGGCGTTCTGTTCGGAACGCGGTACGCTACGCTTGCCGCATGGTTCAGGGCAATGTTCAACGCCTCTGAGATAGTCATAACACTCATGCTCAACTACATTGCCGAGCAGTTCATAAGCTATATAATCTTCTACCACCTCAAGACCGGCGCCGAGCCGCAGTCACCGAGGGTAGGTTACACCATACCGAAGATATTCTCTAATTCCAGGATGAATTACGGAGTCCTGGTGGCGCTTCTGCTGGCGGTGGTTTATTACATAGTCGTGTACAGGACCAAGTTCGGATACAATCTGCAGACTCTCGGCGGAAGCAGAAAAGCTGCAAAATACGGCGGAGTCTCAGCGAAGAGATACTACTTCTACGCAATGATGATCTCAGGCGGTTTCTGCGGACTTGCGGGAATGATGCAGGTAGCAGGAAACACCGGAAGACTCATGAGCGGAGTCGCCGCTGATTTCGGTTTCGGCGGGATCGTTGTTGCCCTGTTGGGAAGCCTGAACCCTCTCGGAGTGGTGATAGCAGCCTTCTTTATGGCTCTCATCTCGGCGGGTTCCGTAACGATGCAGGTCAAGACCGGCATTCCGACTTCCTTTGCATCCATACTTGAGGCGCTGATAGTCCTCTTCATACTTCTCGGAATGGCCGTGACGGCCTATCTGGATTCAAGAAAGAAGGTGAAGTGATGGGCGGCATATTAAACATGGCATTCATGACTGCGCTCTTCTCCTCGGGAGTGAGACAGGCAGTGCCTCTGATCTTCGGCTCAACGGGAGACTGTGTTGGAGAAAAGTCGGGCGTGCTCGGAATAGGACTTGAGGGAGAGATGCTCTTCGGCGCACTGTTTGCATATATAGCGGCTCTCAGGAGCGGTTCTCTCTGGATCGGTGTCCTCGTGGGAGGAGCGGCAGGTATGCTCGCAGCACTCATCCCGGCCTTCTGGTCGGTGATCCTCCATCAGGATCAGTCGATAACCTGCATCATGTTCAACATTTTTGCTGCCGGTTTCACGAACTTCTTCAACAGGATCGTGTTCGGCACAGGAATCGCCAACATCAAGATTCCGACCTTTGCAAATATCAGGATCCCGCTTCTGTCAAGCATCCCATTCATCGGGCCGGTGCTGTTCGAGCAGAGCCTTCTGACATATCTTTCATTTATTCTGGCCATCGTGACATACTTCGTCATGAACAAAACCAAGCTCGGGCTTCAGCTCACCTCGGTGGGCGAGGATCCGAAAGTGGCTCAGGCCTCAGGAATCAACATCTACAGGTTCAGGATCCTCTGCTACATGTTCTGCGGTTTCCTTGCGGGACTTGGCGGAGCGTCCCTGACACTGGGAGCCGTCGGTACCTTCACTGAAGGCATAACGGCGGGAAGAGGCTTCATCTGCCTTACGATAGTCATCCTTTCGAGATGGAATCCGCTTCTGGCGATGGCCGCCGCATTCGGGTTCGGATCGATCGAAGCCTTGCAGATCAGATTACAGGTGCTCGGATCTGCAATGCCTTACCAGTTCCTCATAGCACTTCCGTACCTCATTACAATAGTGGTACTGGCAGTGTGGGGAGCAAATCTCAGGGCACCTAAACAGCTCGGCGTTCCGTTTGAAAGGGAAAGCCGATGACAATGGACTCATCTCCATAAGGGAGTGGTCATATATATTATTTGGGAGGACAAAATGAAAAAACTTATCGCTTTAATTCTGTCTATGGTGATGATCGTATCTCTCGTAGCCTGCTCCGGAAACTCAGGCAGCAGCGAAGAGCCAGCAGCAAACGACCGCACCACTGTTTCTAAGATCGCAGTCGTTCTTCCTGGATCAATCACAGATGAATCCTGGAACCAGTCAGCATACGAAGGTCTCATGACCATAAAGGATGCCGGCTATGAAACAGCTTACACAGAGAATGTTGATGTCTCCAGCGCAGAGGCCGTCGTAAGAGGCTACTGCTCAGAAGGCTACGACTTCATCATTGCCCACGGCGCACAGTACGGCCAGGCAGTATGCAATGTCGCACCTGACTTTGAGAACGTCAATTTCTTCATCACAGGCAATGCCCCAGAGGACATTCCGGAAGCAGAGCTTCCTGCAAACATCATGTTCGCTGACTACAGAGAGTGCGAAGGCGCATATGTCAGCGGTGTTCTCGCAGCCCACATGACAAAGTCCGGCAAGGTCGGCTACATCGGCGGCGGCAACAACACGACACAGCAGTCCGACAAGAACGCTTTCATCGACGGCGTCAAGAGCGTTAACCCTGCACTCGAGATCTCAACAGTCATCACAGGAACATTCGACGACACGACACTCGGCTATGAGACTGCAAAGGCCATGCACGAGTCAGGCGTTGATGTCATCCTTCAGACATGTGACCACACAGGTCTCGGCGCTCTCCAGTACTGCTCAGAGAACGGCGTATACTGCATCGGTTACACATCCGATCAGTCAGATCTTGTTGAGGGCGATCTCATGCTCACAAGCATGCTGATCGACATCCCTTACATGATCTCTTCTCAGATCGAAGCCATCGGCGCTGGCAACTACGGCGGACAGACCTTCCCTGGTCTCCACGACGGTGTTGTAAGCATGGCTGATTTCTCAGCCGCAGTACCTGAGCAGGTACAGGCACGGGTAAACGAGGTCATCGCTTCCATCGCTAGCGGCGAGCTGGTCATCACACCTAACTACAGCGAGAACTGATCCCTTTAATTCAGGTCAGTATCGGATACGAAACGTCAGAGCTGACAAATCAGAGCCTTTGCTTTGGTCTGTCAGCTCTCTGACTATATCCGGCTCAAATTATCCGCCATCAAATACACATCTATAAGGACAGAAACTTATGAAGTATTTCGAGACCTTTTATCTGGACAAGGAAAAGGACATGATCGTCGACCTCTATCTGGAGGGCGAAAGGATGATGTATACTCTCAGGACGCCGAATCACGGCACGGGAAATCTTATAACCAATCTTGCCAAGCTCTGCGACCTGCCGGTCTCCTATGACGAGAACGGGCTCAAGGTCATCAGAGGGGAAGTTCCGTGCTATATCGACGCATATAACCGAAAGATGTACATATTCAGGCTGGGAAACACCAAGACTGCCAATATCTACCCTGACGGGACGATAGAGATGAAGGCTGCTGTCCCGGCCATTTCAAAGACACTCATGAGCCAGACGAAGGACTACAGGCTCGGAATAGAGAAGACGATAATCAAGAGCTATATCCTCAACGATTACAAGTTCCGCACGGACCTTCATACCCACATGAACGCCAACCTTACCCCGGACCTTCTCATCGCTCTGGGGATAAGCCATCAGATCAGGTATCCGCTGTACTATGTCAGGAAGCTGAAGCTGAGGTGCACCCCGAGCCAGATACTCATGCTGGAGACGCAGAGGGCGGAAGTAGCGCGGAGCATGAAGGACTCGCCGCTTAAGGGAAAGTATCTCGACAGAAGGATAAACGACAACACCTTCATCAACTTCGCCGACCTCATCCTCGGGAATATCGAGGACAGCGCGTACAACATAGCGAGAATCAGGAACTCGCTTGCAGTCATGAAGGACGGTCAGGCGGTATTCACCAATCTTGAAAAGGTCTATCTTTACAGATATGTATTTACAAAAGGCATAAGGGCAGATTACGATTTTGACATCACGGATTACGGCAGGATACCCGACAGGGACATAGTACGGGCCCTGGCTCAGATGGAGAAGGACAGGGAACATCCCGTTTACCGGAACAATACGCTGTTCCAGGACAAGCTCCTCTGGATCGCACGCTCCTACCGGTCTCACGGAATAAAGTATGTTGAGATCTCAGATACCTCGCTCGTCAAGCCGGACGCTGCCCCGGAGGTGCTCAGCCGGATCCACCGGGTCATGCCGTCGGTGACTGAAGATACCGGCGTCACGCTCAGATTCCTCGCTTCTCTCAGAAGGATACCTCTGACGATAGTCAGGGACAGCGTGGCTCCCAGCGACTACTCGGCATGGCTGAAGACCATCAGGGCAGTCGCTTCGGACCCATATGTCGCAGGAAGCGATATAGTGGGAGAGGAGATCAATGATATAAGGCAGCTGGCTCCGGTCATAAGCGAACTGACAGCGATAGCGGACAGCGAGCCTTCGTTCGTCATAAGGATCCATGCCGGTGAGAACGACAGTCTGAGAGACAATGTGGCGAACAGTATCCTTCTGGTGAAGGAGTCACTCAGACCCGGACAGAGGATGCCTCATGTCAGGATAGGACACGGCCTGTACACTGCTTCACTCAGGAGCGAGAAGGGGAAAAAGCTCGTTGAACTGCTCAAGCAGACTCATACGGTCCTGGAGTTTCAGATATCTTCGAATGTAAGACTTAACAATCTGAACAACCTGAAGGATCATCCGCTCAGGCAGTATCTGAAGGCAGGGATATACTGCGTTCAGGGAACTGACGGAGGTGCACTGTACGGCACCGATTCCATGGATGAACAGCTGTCGCTCGAAAAACTGCTTTCTCTTTCACCGGAAGAAATCATGAAGATCAGGGATACCGAAGAGAGGATAATGGCAGACAGCATGGAAGCGTTCCGTGATAAAACGGAAAGGTTCGATCGCGAATGCGGATCCGGGGATGTAAGAGGCTTCTATGAAAGGAAGATAAGCCGGATAAGCGGGGAGGGGTCGGTCAGCACACAGTCAGCTCCGATGAGAGATGCCCGGAATGCTCTGGCTCCACTTGTCAGGGAGGTGCCGAGAGACAAGGCTCCGATCGTCATAGCGGGCGGAAGTTTCAACAGCGATAACCATAGAACAAGGATGGGTGCAGAAGGAAAGAAACTGATAGACGACCTCCTCAACCTATGTGATCCTGCCGAAGTCTGCTTCATCGTCGGACACGGCTTCAAAGCATATGAGAAGTATCTGATGGACCGCAACACCAGGGGCTTTGAGATATATGCGTTCGTTCCTGCAGCCCTGACGGAAAAGCAGGCAGCGTTTTATTCGAAACAGCCCGTCTTCATGCGCCCGGCGATAGAAACCGCGGGCATGGGAATATACAAGTCGGTGGCATATGAGATATTCAAGCAGAGGGAGTCTGTTCTGATAGCCCTTGACGGCAATTCTCCGGCGGCCAATATGATTCAGGAAGCCAATAATGCCAAATACAGATGCAGCATATATGTCGACAGGAGAGCAAGGGATCTGAAGGTCAAGGCCTCATCGCTGCAGGGTTATCTGACCGAATTCGATCATGCAGATGAGGTGTTGGACGATATCCTGAACGATGCTGTAACAAGCGCAAAGAGAAACAGAGAATATGTCCATGACAGCGGTCTGTGACATTATGCATTGAAAGCAAAGAAATAATACGGTGTCCTCAGGTACGATCGGTACCGGGGCATCGTTATTTTTATCCGTTTTTTCTCACGGCATGACGAAAGAAAAATAGAATTGCACGATATTCTATTGTTATTGAATATATCTTTTTCTAATGATAGAATCGAAATATAGAATGAAAAGAAGGGGACATGTCAAATGGAAGAGCTAAGATACAAAGCCTTTATTTCATACAGGCATACGAGTCCGGACCGGGAGATAGCCGCAAGGCTCCATACCCTTATCGAAAACTACAGCATCCCCAAGAATATTAAGGACAGACTTGGCATACAGAAGATGGGAAGAGTCTTCAGGGACGAGGAGGAACTTCCTCTTTCCACCGACCTGGGAGGAGACATCCGTGCAGCCCTCGAGAACAGCGAATGGCTCATAGTCATCTGCTCTGAAAAGTATCTTGAGTCAAGATGGTGCAATGCCGAGCTGGATTACTTCATTTCCCTTGGCAAAAGGGATCATATACTGACCCTCCTCGCTCACGGCGAACCAGGGGATGTGTTCCCGAGCCAGCTCAGGTTCATAGAACGTGACGGAAAGACGGAAGAGATAGAGCCTCTTGCGGGAGATGTAAGGGACGACACCGTTGCGGGATCTCTCAAGAAGCTCAATGACGAGAAATTAAGGATCCTTGCTCCGATGCTCGGCGTTACCTATGACGAGCTGCGGCAGAGAGCAAGGAAAAGAAGGCAGAGGATACTCACGGGCGTTGCGCGGGGAGTTTTCGCCGCGCTGACAGGCTTCCTCAGCTATGCCCTGGTCAAGAATAAGCAGATCGAAAGACAGAGAGATATCGCATATAACAACCAGATGCAGCTTCTGATCGAGGAGTCAAATACGGCATCCTCCTCCGGCAACAAGCTGCTGGCAGTGACTGATCTCCTCCGGGCGGAAGAGATCAGGAAGGACGTGGGCAGTTCCAATGACACCCGGTTCCGGGCAGCCCTGGAATATGCTCTGTATAACCAGGCATTCGAGCCTATCCTTACGATCGACAACAATAACAGGCAGTTCGACGAGCTGGTATTCTCCCATAACGATGACTATCTGCTCGGCATCACCAATCTGAATTCCGCTTGCCTCATAGATGCAAAAACGGGAAAGATCATCCATACTGTCTCCAGAAGCGATGTCGGACAGCTCGACTGCGTGGGATTCACTCTTGACGATGAGTATTTCTACATGGTCGATTCCTGGTATAACTTCGTGAGCCTGTACAGCGTAAAGGACGGTACACTTTTCGCGGAGTATAACGCGTCAAACGGGATAACGTGGAACATCGGCGACGAGGTCTTCAATCTGGATGAGACGACGCTTCTAATACTGAAGGAAAAGAATCTTGTGAAATGGAACTTCAGGACGGGGGAGACGGAGGAATTCCTTGAGTGCGGGAACGCACCGTTTGAGAGCTACACCAGACCTACGATCATCGCGCTGTCTCCGGACGGCAAGTCCATCGCAGTCGGCTCGCACGGCTACGGAGCGGGAATGAAGGTGCTGGGATATGACGGCACGGTCAAGGCAGAGCTTGAGTGCAACAAGGAGAGAGGATACAGGAACATGCTCTACTCCTCAGACGGCACCAAGATAGCCGCGACCTCAGCAATGCTGTATTACGTTTGGGACGCAGCTACGGGAAAGCTCCTGCTCAGCGGTGAAGTCGAAGGTGACGACTGGCCGGAACATATCCTATTCAATGATGACGGAAGCATACTTGTCCTTGCAGGAGCCACGTTCCTCAGGGCAGTAAGAATAAGAGACGGAGCGATCCTCTGGGAAAAGACTGCTGACTCAAATATTGTCACGGAGACATACATGTCGCCGGACGGAAAGCTGCTGGGATCCAGCGGCGGCATAGAGGGAGTTTTTGATGTCAGGAGCGGAGAGGTCATATATCCGTACGGAGTGACCCGGTTTTCCAACGACGGCAGTAAGGTCATAGCAGCCTCCTACGGCAATCAGCCCAGGCTTCTCGTCACTCCGGAGGCTGCAACGCTGCACACACTGTCGGCATTTAACGCAGCAGGATATATCAAAGAGCTGTACGCTACCCCGAGATTTACAAATCCGGGGAAGAGCATCACGGTGTCCCTCAGGCACAACCCCGGAGAATTCTATACCACACCTCCGGGAAATGCCGGAAGAAAATCGGAAGGATACATAAGCCCGAATCTGAAATATGCCGCTCATACCCATTATGACGGCTTCATAGAGGTATTTGACATCACTGACCCGGACAATCCGCAGAATGCATTCACTCTGGCGGAACACTGCTACTCATCTGTGGAGGATCTCATATTCTCGGATGAGCTCATGGCCTCATGCGGAGGCTATGATCCGAGATGTGTTCTGTACGACCTTGAAAAGAGACGGATCAGATTCGTGCTGGCAGGACGGGAATACTGCCACGGCTGTGAACTGTCGCCGGACGGATCAAAGATCATAATGCTTTGCGGATACAATCTGGACAAGGCATATGTCTATTCGACCGACAGCGGTAACCTGCTCTATCTTATGGAACCGTCGCGGGGAAGATACTTTGCCAGGATCGGATTCACGAAGGACGGGAGCAAGGTCGTCGCGGTGATGGACGACGGAAGCGCGGTAGTCGGTGATGTTTACGTCAGCATTGACGAACTCATTCGGCAGGCAAAGCTGAGATAAACTGGAGAAACGGAAATGGCAAACGGTGAAATTCCCATAGTGGTCGGTGTTACCGCTCACAGAAGGATAAGAACTGAAGATATAGACCTGATCAGAGAGAAGGTCTCCGATGAGCTCAGAAAGCTCAAGGAAGCCTGCCCTGATTCAAGGCTGGTACTGCTGGATTCCATAGCGGCAGGAGGGGACAGCCTGTGCGCTCTGGAGGCCGTCAGTCTCGGATACTCGCTTGAGGTACCTCTTCCCTTTGAAGAAGAGGAGTATATGAACGACTTCACCCGGGAGGAGAGGAAAACCTACGATTTCCTCCGTGAAAGGGCAGAGAGGGTCTTCGAACTCAACTCACTTGATGAGCTTGACAACAGGGACCGGGGCTATTATTCCGCCGGCGAATACATAGTCAAGCACAGCCATGTGCTCATAGCCCTCTGGGACGGAGTGCCCGGAGTGAAAGGCGGATGCGGCACGGCTGAGATGATAGATCTCGTCCACAGGGGACTTGATGACGGAGCAATCACCTCGACCCCGTATCTCAGCGTGATCCATATCAGCGCGATACGAGAAGGAAAAGAAGGCGAGTCAGGCGTAGTCAGCCTGATGGAAGCCGAAGGACAGGATCTGGCGAAGCTGCTCAAGCTGACAAATGAATTCAACCGCGATATCAGGAATGTCGGCGGCGGATACCCCATACTCAGCGAAGAGGAGCTTGCCGAAAGCGATCCAATGGTGGTCAAATTCCATGATATATATGTCAGGGCAGACGCACTCTCGATGAGATTCAGGGACAGATATCTGTCCACCATGAAAATGTCATCTGTTCTGGGAGTCGGCATCGTGCTGAGCCTGCTGTTCTACAATCAGATCGGACTCAGGACCATGCTGATACTGTATGCCCTCCTCCCGCTCGTCAGCAAATATGTGGTGGATAAGCGGAAAAAGGAAGCCTATCTGAAGAAATATGTTGACTACAGAGTGTTGGCTGAAGGCGCCAGGATACAGATCATGCTTCTCCTCAGCGGTCTTGACAGGTCCGTGGGATATCTTTATCCATGGGTCGTGAGAGATGAGAATGAATGGATCATCAAGGCCCTCATGACGGGAATGGATTATGTTCCCGACGGCATGCTTCCGAAAAGATATGAACTGGTGCAGAAGATGATCGTGGACCAGTATGAATATCAGAAGGGTGCATTGTCCAAGGAAGGGACCGACGTTGCAAAGACAAAAAAAGCGTCCAATATCGTCTCATACATTACCTATCTCAACTATGCGCTGGTTTTCGCGGCAGAGTTCATAGACTCTTCGTTTACCAAGACGGTTCTCTTCACGCTCGGAGCGTATTCGGTCACGGTGAAGAACATGTTCAAGATCACTCTGGGCATACTTTCCGCATCGGCGGCGCTGATGAACAACTATTACGGAAAGCTCTCGCTGTCCAGAAAGGTGGAGGACCATAAAAAGTACATCAATCTTTACAGTGAGGTCCTCAAGCGCATGGAACCGGACAACAATGAGCTCATAATCGAGGCCGCCAGAGAGGAACTGCGGGAGAACAGCGCCTGGAGGAGCTATGTGAAAAACAACAGTCCGAAAGTCATTATCAAATAGTCAAAACACATCTGCAGACTGCCGCGGGATCCACTTCGGCAGTCTGTTTCTTTTTCCGGCCTTTTTCCTGTGCCCTTCAATATGGTATTATTGTTTCAGAACGATTTTGGCTTAAAAATGACAATTCGCACATTGGAAAGGATAATGACATGGCATATACCATAACCAAAAAGGACGGATATTCACTGATAGAGAACGAAAACGGACAGACTCTCTCAATGGCTGATGTCAGGCTGATCGAGAAGGACGGATATGCGTTCAAGGACCTCGCCGGAACAGGAGAACTGCTGCCGTATGAGGACTGGAGGCTGGACAGCGAGCAGAGAGCGAAGGATCTGGCTGGCAGGCTCTCGGTCGAACAAATTGCCGGACTGATGCTCTATTCCTCGCATCAGGTAGTTCCGGGAGTGCTTAGCGGGCCGTTTACGAGCCACTATGACGGAAAAAGCAGAGAAGAAGCGGGAAAGGAAAAGTGGGATCTTACCGATGAACAGAAGATATTCCTGAGAGACGAAAATATAAGGCATGTCCTGCTCAACAGGGTGTCTGATCCCGTCACCAGCGCAAGATGGAGCAATGAACTGCAGAAAGAATGCGAAAAGCTTCCGTTCGGCATTCCTGTCAACATTTCGACTGATCCCAGGCATGGAGCAAAGGATATCAGCGGAGCTGAGTACAAGAGCAGCGACAGCGGAGTTTCCGTATGGCCGGAAGGTATCGGATTTACAGCGGCGGATGACATAGAAATGGTGAAAAGGTTTGCAAGGACAGCCGCAATCGAGTACAGGGCGATGGGAATAACCACAGAGCTCGGACCTCAGATCGATCTTGCAACGGAACCGAGATGGATGAGACTGGAGGGCACGCCGGGCTGTAACGAACAGACCAATATAGATTTCGTCAAAGCCTACTGTGACGGTCTCCAGGGCAACTGGGGAAAGGAAAGCGTGGTTGCCATGGTCAAGCATTGGCCGGGCGGCGGCACTGGCGAGGCCGGACGCGACGCTCATTATCCTTTCGGACAGTATGCTGTATATCCCGGCGGCAATTTTGAATCTGGGCTACGCGTGTTCACGGAGGGCGCATTCAAGCTGGACGGCCCTTCCGGCAAGGCAGGTGCGGTCATGCCGTACTATACCGTTTCCTGGGAACAGGACACTAAGAACGGCGAAAATGTTGGAAACTCATACAGCGAGTTCATCATAAAGGATCTTCTGAGAGAAAAGTACGGATACGACAATGTCGTGTGCACAGACTGGGGCATCACGGGAACTCCGCGGGAGACGATCGACTCGTTTGGAGCAAGATGCTACGGCGTCATGGGCCTTTCCGAAGCCGAGCAGCATCTCAGGATAATCATGAACGGAGTGGATCAGTTCGGCGGCAACAACAGGATCGGACCGATCGTTGAGGCATACGGCATAGGCTGTGAGAAGTTCGGTGAAAAACGGATGAGAGAGAGAATGGAAGAGAGTGCCGTGAGACTGCTCAGGAACATCTTCCTCCTGGGTCTGTTCGAGGATCCGTTCCTGGATGCCGAACTGTCCGGTAAGATTGTCGGAAACAGCCGGTTCGTCGAGGACGGAAGGAAAGCGCAGGCTGAGTCGGTCACACTGCTTAAGGATAAGGAAATTCTGCCTCTTAAAAAGGGAATGAAGATCTATGTCCCTGACCGATACATATCATCAAGGAAGAATTTCTTCAGGGGAACAGATCCGGGGTTCAGCGTATCTCCTGTGCCTCGGTTCTCCGCGGAAGGGTTTTTCACATTGACAGCGGATCCTAAGGAAGCTGACCGGGCATTGGTGATCATGGAATCACCAGCCAGCGATCCTTATTCAGTGCGGGATGTTGAAAAAGGAGAAAACGGATACCTTCCGATTTCGCTTCAGTACAGACCTTACACTGCCGACCGGGCCAGGGAACACAGCATTGCATCTGGAGATCCGAGAGATGTGATCCCGGACAGAAGCTACAGGGGAAAGACCAACACCTCATCCAACGAGAGAGATCTTGATAATATCCTTAAGGCCAGGGAACTTATGGGAGACAAGCCGGTGATCGCGTGCATAAGGATGCATAATCCAATGGTCATGAGCGAATTTGAAGGATCGGCCGATGTGATAATTGCCGAGTACGGCGTGGAACAGAGCGTATTGTTCGAGATCCTCTTCGGAGACAGAAGGGCAACAGGGAAGCTGCCGTATAACATGCCTAAGGACATGGAGACAGTCGAGAGGCACTGCGAGGATCTTCCGGATGACTATGAGCCATATACTGACAGTATGGGCAACACATACAGGCGCGGATACAGACTGAAGTAGTGAAGCATCCGCAAATAACAAACAAAGCCGGACCCAAGGGTCCGGCTTTTCATCTCATTATCAGGTCAAAGGATGAAAGGAATGATTCTGGAAAGCTCGGGCAGGATATCGGGACCGATCATAAGGTCATAGACTTCTTTTGACCTTTCTTTTCCAAGTGATTGCAATGTCAGATCCAGGAACCTTGTTTTGAATGACGAATCATTCAGCCCGTCTCCCGTTCCGCCGGCAACATTGCCGGCACTGAACTCCTTTTCAAGAAGCCTGCCATCGGTGCATTTGACTGCAACTCTTGCTGCCCTGAGAGCATCAGTGCCTCTTCCGTAGCTCTCGTCGGCAAAAACAAGCGTCTTTTCCATGAGCCCGATGTATTTTTCCGGCATTTTGTCGGGAGTGTCGAACGCTTCGACGTTCACTTCGCCCTTATCCAGGGCAGTTATCACGTTATACGCGATTGAAAGCCTTGCCGAAGTGGGGTTCAGCTCCCTGGTCTTAGGGTCGATATCTACGGAATACGGGTAACTGTATATCTCAATGGACTTGATATCATCGATCGAGATGCCGTATATTTCTCTCAGCTGACGTGCCGCGTTTGAAGCGGGTATTACCGAGAAGCACGCCGGATACTGCTTGACGTTCAGAAGCTCGATCATGTATGGCTTGCCGATCTGAATATCCTTCCCGGTATCGGCTGAAAACAGCGAATCAAGGGACTTTATTCCGCTCAGTATGTTCCTTGGACCTTTAAGTCCGAGAACAGCTCCCTCTCCGGCCAGGACACCCAGATAGGTTCCCCAGCCTCCGTAGAGATCCTTCGCATCGCTGCCCTCTATGAATGAGGTGAAAGGGCATATCGGCATCAGAGAAGCTGCTATCCCTAATGCATCCAGTATGTTATCAACCAGATCGTCTGCCGGAAGGTCGCGTCCCTTTATCATAGCGACTGCGGCAGCCGCTCCCAGGGCGCCGAACACGCCAGGAGCATGAAGCCCCATGAATATGGCCTTCTTTTCACCCATCATTGCAGCTCTCGTGGTGATCTCATAGCCCAAAAGCACGGCTCTTGCGACGGCATCGACAGGGATATCATCCTTTATGCGTTCGGCAAGCACTGCCGACCATATGTAACTTCCGGGATGGACAGAGCCTCTTGTGCTGTCATCCAGTTCCAGGTTTGATACTCTGCAGGCATTGAGAAAAGCCCGGTCGGCAGGAACATACCAGTCTCCCGGAGCAATATGCTTTCCCCATACGCCCTGCAGGCACCGGTCCGTGCGCATGTGGCGGTACATATCTACTATGCTCGGACATGTATCCATATATGAGGCAACAGACCGCTGGGCAACGTAATTTGCCAGGCTCCATTTAAGGCATGTTTTGGCCTTCTCAGGCAGCCTGTCCGGATCGATATCGATAAAGTGTTTCGCTATTTCTTTAAAATATGTATCAGACATCAAGTCCTCCTAAAAAAGAAGATGCTTGTAAAAAGGGATATACTGAATACGGTTCCTTCATAGCAATATTACTATATGACGGACTAGATATTCAACATATTTGGCATATGGCAGCTCTGATTCAACATCATAAAAAAAGACCTGCAAACTCATTGAGTTTGCAGGTCATATCATGGTGCACCATCAGGGACTCGAACCCGGGACACCCTGATTAAGAGTCAGGTGCTCTACCAACTGAGCTAATGGTGCATTTCAAAGCGCTTATTTATTATAGCATTGAAACTGCAAAATGCAAGCATTATTTTCAAGTTTTTTAGAGAAAAGACGATTTTGATCTGCCTGGCACGGCATTATTATCAAATTGATGTCAGATATTGACTTCAGATAAGACAGGATATATACTAATTTGCAAATAATTCGCAAATTGGGGAAAGAAAATGACAGAATACATGACAAGGCAGAGAAAGCTGCTGATGCGGTTCATGTCAGAACATGCTGATGAAAACCTCAGTGCCGGTGAAATATATGAGGGACTGAAGAACAGCAATATCAGCCTCAGCGCTGTTTACAGGAACCTCAGGCAGATGGAAGAAGAGGGCAGGGTCACCAGAACAACCAGAACGGGAAACAGGGAAGCCTTCTACCAGTATGTTGCCACGGAAAAATGCAGAGAGAAGATGCACCTTGTCTGCAGGTACTGCGGCAGGGCGGAGCATCTTTCTGATGAGGACGAGGAAGAGTTCATAAACAATCTGTCCATGCACAGGATGTTTTCAATAGATCTGACTTCCACGGTGATATATGGGATGTGCTACAGGTGCCGGTGCGAGAGGGCGCGGGCAGAAACAGCGGAAAGATGAAAGGGCAGCAAATGAAGAAACTGATATGTTTATTCGCCGCGGCGATGATAGCCCTGCTTTCACTGGCCGGCTGTTCAGGAACAGGCGAAAAGAACGGCGAAGCAAAAGAAAAAAAGATCAAGATAATCGCCACGATCTTTCCGGAGTATGACTGGACGAGGAACATACTTGGCGAAATGGAAGATGAAGTCGAACTGATACTCCTGATGGATAACGGTGCTGATCTCCATAATTACCAGCTCACGGCAGATGATATGCTTGCCATGGGTGACTGCGATATATTCATCTATGTCGGAGGTATGTCCGACCGGACGCTCATGGAGGCGTTTGACAGAAACGGGAACAGTTCTGCAGTCAAAGTTGACCTTATGGAAGTCCTCAAGGATGAGATAAGGGAAGAGGAACAGGTTGAGGGTATGGAGCCTGAGGATGAGCACGATGAGGATACGGAGTATGATGAGCATGTATGGCTCTCACTGAACAATGCAAAGAAATCCTGCGAGGCTATCGCAGAAGCGTTGATCAGCGTAGACGGGGAGCATAAGGATGTCTATCTTTCGAATCTGGAGAAATACACCGCAAAGCTTGATGAACTTGATGAAAGATATGAGAATGCGGTAGAGTCATCCGATGTCAGATTGCTTGTGTTCCGGGACAGATTCCCGTTCAGATATCTTGTGGATGATTACGGGCTTGGGTATTATGCTGCATTCTCGGGATGCTCTGCAGAGACCGAAGCAAGCTTTGAAACGATCATCTTCCTCTCGGAAAAGATCGACAGCAATTCTCTGAACAGCATCATGAAGATCGAGACTTCGGACGGAAGGATCGCAGAAGCGGTCAGAGACAATACTGTTTCCAAGAACCGGGAAATACTGACTCTTGATTCAATGCAGTCAAAGACCATGAAGGATGTCCTGGAGGGAGCAGACTATTTAAATATAATGGAAGGGAATCTGGAAGTGCTAAAGACCGCACTTTCAAGGTGAATATATGGTTTTGATAAAAGCAGAAGGGCTGTCGCTCGGGTATGATTCAAAGGCGATAGTGAGCGGATTGAACTTCGAGGTCAATGAAGGTGATTATCTCTGCATCATCGGACATAACGGCTCGGGCAAGACCACACTGATGAGGACGTTGCTCGGACTCTTGAAGCCTCTTTCCGGAGAGGTCGTCTTTGAGGGCGGACTCAGGAAGAACGAGATAGGCTACCTTCCTCAGCAGACTCAGATACAGAAGGACTTTCCCGCTTCGATAGAAGAGATAGTCATCTCGGGCTGCGTGTCCAAAGAAGGGTTCAAGCCGTTCTTCTCTAAAGAGGACAGAGTCAAGGCCAAGGCAAACATGGAAAAAATGGGATTGTCCGGGATGGAGAAAAGGAGCTACAGGGATCTGTCGGGAGGACAGCAGCAGAGAGTGCTTCTGGCAAGAGCTCTCTGCGCCACAGAGAGAGTGCTGCTTCTTGATGAACCGGTCGCAGGACTTGACCCTGACGTGACGGAGGAAATGTATTCCGTGATAGAGAAACTCAACCATGAAGGCACGACCATAATCATGATCTCTCATGATATTTCCGCGACGCTGAAATATGCGACACACATACTGCATATGGGTGACACGGTGTTTTTCGGGACCAAGGAGAATTATCTGAAGAGCATGGACAGACAGGGTATTATGGAGGATATAGCAAATGGATAAGCTGATTTTCTATTTGGGGTACCCTTTTGTCAGGAATGCGATGCTGGTTGCCGTGCTTGTGGCACTGTGCTCGTCCCTTCTCGGAGTGCCTCTTGTGCTCAAAAGATTTTCCTTTATTGGAGACGGTCTGTCGCATATCGCATTCGGAGCACTCATCATCGCGGGCATCCTCAACCTTACGAATGAGATGCCGCTGGTATTGGCAGTCACAGTTATATGCGCGGTCATCATCCTGAAGACGGGACAGAACTCGAACATCAGGGGTGATGCCGTGATTGCCATGATAAGTGTCAGTTCGCTGGCATTAGGCTATCTTCTTGTAAACAGGTTCTCTACTTCCGCAAACATCTCGGGCGACGTGTGCACCACACTGTTCGGCTCCACGTCGATACTGACACTCTCAAAAACGGACGTGCTGCTGTGCTGTATTCTGTCGGCCGCCGTGGTACGGGTGTTCATACTTATGTACAACAGGATATTTGCGGTGGCATTCGATGAGAACTTCGCAAACGCCACGGGCACCAGCGCCGACATGTACAACCTGTTGATTGCGGTCATCACAGCTGTTATAATCGTTCTGGCAATGAAACTGGTGGGTTCTCTCCTCATATCGGCATTGGTCGTATTTCCGGCGCTTTCAGCCATGAGGGTCTATTCAAGTTTCAAGTCAGTGACCGTATGTGCTGCGATCATATCGGTCGTATGCGCACTTATCGGTCTGTCCTTGTCGATCATATACGGAACACCGGTGGGCTCGACGATCGTTGTCGCGGACCTTGCCGCATTCATAGTATTTGCAGCCTTGGGTAAGATAAGAAGGAGGGCTTGACAGTGAAAAGGTTAATTGAACTGATAGTTGCCATGATGCTGGCCCTGTCGGTCTTCACATCGTGTTCTTCATCCAAGAAGCCCATCAACGGCGTTCGGCAGACTAAGACAGTGGACGATGTGCTCAAGGAGGGAACGTCCGTGTCCGGCGAGGAGCTGCGGACATCTTCAACCGAGAGCGGACGCATTGCGATAACTCCCGGAACCGGTGCAGAGAGCAAGAAATATCCTCGGGACAAGATAGATCTGGACCTGACAGACGAGGATCCCAATATGATCTTTGCCATCGTCGGAGACATGATGGTCACGCCGGAGAACTACGAGGGAAAGGTAGTAAAGATCAAAGGGACGTTCAACTACTTCCGGGATAACGGCATTCGGTATTATTCGTGCATAGTTCCCGATGCGACAAAGTGCTGCGTAAACGGGATAGAATTCGATCTTGGTGAAGGGAAGAACTACCCTGAAGACTATCCGCTTCCCGAACGGGACATGATGGTGGTAGGAGTTTTCGACTGGTATGTGGAAAATGATTACACGTTCCCCGTGCTCAGAGACGCAGAGATATTAAGCTGATTACGTAAAATGGACTCGGACTGCACATTGCAGCCGAGTCCATAATCATATATGTTTTTTATTCTTCTCCGGCTACTGCCACACCCGGGATCTCGATGGTCCTCGGAACGATGCAGCTGTCGATCTGTCTTGTGTCTGAAGAGATCCTGATCGAATTCAAAACATCATTCATGTTGCAGGTGATGGAGCCGCCTGTCACAGGGATGACCTTCTCTCCGTCTGAGTAGTATGCCAGCCTTATCTCTCCTCCGAAGGTGCCGATCATCGGGTTCATGATGAAGCTTGAGAACTGGATTATCTCCAGATATTCGCCTTTTCTCATTTCATCCGAAGTCGCGGTTCCGCCCGAAACGATGAAGTTCTCGGCATACGGCGAATCCTCGCAGCCCAGATAGTATGAGGTCGTCTGGTCTCCCCAGTAGGAGGTATAGACGCCCTTGTCTACTATGGTCCGGTCTGAAGCCTTCTTTCCGTCCATTGAATAAGGACGGTTCATGCTCGAACCCGGAATGCTCCTCGCAAGCTTCACCGTTATCTTGTCACAGTCGTCACCCGACTGGACGACATCGCCTGTCTTGACCTGGCTTCCCTGGCTGTAGACCATTGCAGTGTTGCTCTTGTCGAGGAAATACTCGAAGAATTCGGCATTGTCCAGACCGGACATGAGCACCTTCATGTTCATGCTCTTCCTGGTGGGCACGGCGACGGTCCTGTCCTTGGCGTATTTGAAGACATCAAGGATGCCCCGGGTGATCTCCTCAAGAGGCTGATCCGCAAACTTTACCCTGTGATAAAGCTCGATCTCATGGCCGTTGTCGATGGAGTTAATGATTATCTCGATCTCCTCGTCCATAGTATTGAAGGAGATGTCCACGCCCTGGGAGTTGACGATATGGTAATAGTACTCGTTTACGAATACTTCGAATGAGTTTATCTTTTCAGTCCGAGTGTCCGATACGTTCTGTATGGCGGAGAGAACCGTTGCCAGAATGCTGCCCAGACCGTACTCTTTCTTTTCCTCGTGGTTCTTCTCGTCCTTGACGAGCTCGAAGTAAGGGTTAAGAGCCAGAGAAGCGTTGAACTTCATCTTCTCGATCTCGGAAACTATCTTCTCGTCGCTGTCGGAAGCGAGGAACTCATGTGCCGCGGCACCTCTCATCTTTTTACCTTCCACTTCCTTGTCGACATATATTGTCAGAGTGGTATGCACCGTGTCGGAGATCCTGTGCTGATCCATGGCTCTCTTTATGAAAAAGGCCTGGTGTGAGACTGTGGACTTCTCTACGACCCTCCAGTCTGAGACCCCGGCAGCTTTTGCTGCCTTTATGATCTTTTCAAGCATTATCCCAACCTCACTTTCGTCTTGATGTACGGACCGCCGTCGCTGACGACGACCCATTCCTTGTAGCCCTTGCCGCAGTGTCCGTTTCCGTTGAGGGCAAGATCTGTCCCGAGCATTGTGATGTTGCTGAGCAGATCCGGCACATAGCCGGTAAGCACGACAGGCGTGAACATCCTGCCGGTAAACTTGCCGTCCTTGATCTCCTTCGCGCGTGACATGACGCACTGTATGCCCCAATGCTTAGGGTCTTCCATTCCGCTGTCCATTCCGTCGATGAAGAAGCCGTACTTGACTGAGGCTATCATGTCCTCGAGAGAATCCGTGCCGGTGCCGAAATAGGTGTTGGTCATCCTCGTGTACGCTTTTCTCTCGAATGACTCTCTTCTTCCGTTTCCGGTAGGCTCGACTCCGAGTCTTGCCGCGCTGAGATTGTCGCAGATACCTCTCCTGAGGTAGCCCTTGTCAAGGATCTGGGTCCTTTCGCAGATGGTTCCCTCATCGTCGAAGAAATAGGAAGCCGTCTGCCGGATGCCTCCCTGAGCTCCGTCGTAGAGATCGGTGATGGAGCTGGCGAGCTTTTCTCCCATATGGTACTTGGCTATCGCACGGTCCTTGACGAACATGTCCATCTCAAGACCGTGTCCGAAGGCTTCGTGAGCGATAAGTCCGGCGCCTTCCGGAGTGGTTATGATCTCATATTCTCCCGGCACCATCGGATCGGCATCAAACATGGCCATGAGATCTTCATAGGCAGGATCTATCCTCTCGACGAGCCTGTCCAGGATCTCAGGTCCGAACCGTCCGCTGTCACTGACCACGTTGTACTGTGTCTCTCCGTCCTTGAGAGCGAGCATCATGATGGCTGCAATGCTGGTGGAGTAGGCCTGTATCAGGTCTCTGTCTCTGGATATGAACATCTTTCTGTTCAGGGCAACGCCGTAATTGACTCTTGCCTCGATGATGTTATCCCTCTTGGCCAGTTCATCCGAGATGCCCTGTATCTTCTTGAGTATGGCCTCGTTATCCAGAGAGTAGATCTCCTCGCTGGCTTCTCCGGCGTATTCGCCGACAAGCGGTTCCTCCCTGACGAGAGGCGTGGGATACTTCTCGATCCCTAGAGTCTGAAGGAGCTTTTCCTGTTCGTCGAGTTCCTTTCTGATCTTTTCGGCCGTCTCGTTGACATCACCGAACTCATTGAATGAGAATTCGCTGTATCCGCCGTCCCTGTAGACTCTTACCACGAAGCCCTGCTCGCCGTCAGGATAATCCTTGATTGCCCTCTGCCTCTGCCCGGCAGAGAAATTGATGCCGGTGACGTCCGTGGCAAGGACGGAAACATAGTCGAAGTACGGATCAAGGATACTGACCAGTTCCTTGAGCTTCGGCCTGCATTCCTTGAGGTATTCCGATTGTTTTGAAAGCATATATTTACCTCCGTTTCATTGTTATATACGCATTAACCGTTTGATCAGCCAGTAACCTGCGATCATCCAGATGATTATGACAGGTATGGCGTACCTGAACTTCGTCTGGAGACCTTCCTCCCAGATGTCTTCTGCCCGGAGGGAACACTCCTCCATTATCTCCTTCGGGACGAGCCTGACGGCGATCCATGACAATACGGGAAGAAGAATAATGTCATCCACATAACCCAGCACGGGGATGAAGTCCGGGATAAGGTCTATAGGCGACAGGGCATAGAAAACGCACACTCCCGCCGCAATCTTGGCGTAAAGGGGAGTGTCGCTCCTGCGCATTGCCAGCGTGATGGCATAGATGGTCCTGTTGACCTTTGCGCTGATGCGGTGAAAGAAATTCTGATCTTTCTTTTCCATGCATATGCTCCTTGTCTTAGGCTGAACAAGGCTATTGTAGCACAACAAGCCGTTTCTTGCCACATGTATATGCGATGCTTCCGGCATTGTAGCAAAAAGAGGAAGTGTGGTATAATCCCGTGCGTACGGAGGGAATAGATATGGACAACAATGACCTTAGAAGACAGCTGGAGGAGATGAGCCGGGATACGGCCACGCTTCCGATGATGCAGAAATACATAGACGACATGGTGCATGTCAGAGGCTTTGCCGATGAGACTCCTCTTGAGGTGATGCTTTTGATACTTGAAGAGACGGGCGAACTTGCCAAGGAAGTCAGAAAGAGCCACTCCAGGATCAAAAACGACACTTCCAAGCAGTCAAAGACCAGTCTTGAGAGCGAGGTCGGAGACGTGTTCAGCATGCTTCTGGCGCTGTGCAGGACGGTGGATGTGGACCTTTTCACGGCATTCAGGAACAAGGAACTGGACAACTGCGGCAGGCACTGGGAGTAGGTGATCGGCAGCCTTTCATCAAGGCCTGTTTTGCTTGACTAATAAATGCCTTTAATATATAATCGTCTTTAACCATTTATTATTTTTAATATATCTTTTGGAGGGAACATGCTTAATTCAGAAAAGACCATGGACAAGATCATAGCTCTCTGTAAGGACAGAGGCTTCATCTATCCTGGCAGTGAGATATATGGCGGCCTTGCAAACACCTGGGACTACGGCCCTCTCGGCGTCGAGTTCAAGAACAATGTCAAGACACGGTGGAGAAAGAAGTTCATTCAGGAGAGTCCATACAATGTCGGACTTGATGCAGCTATCCTGATGAATCCTATGACCTGGGTGGCTTCAGGCCACGTTGGCGGATTCTCAGATCCTCTCATGGACTGCAAGAGCTGCAAGACACGTCACCGCGCTGACAAGCTGATCGAGGAAGCCGGCTACGAGTGCGCAGGCTGGTCAAACGAGAAGATGCGCGACTTCATCATCGAGAAGGGCATCAAGTGCCCTGTCTGCGGAAGCACCGATTTTACAGACATCCGTCAGTTCAACCTGATGTTCAAGACATACCAGGGCGTTACTGAAGATGCAAAGAATGAGATCTATCTCCGTCCGGAGACTGCTCAGGGCATCTTCGTAAACTTCGAGAACGTCCAGAGAACGACCCGTCGCAAGCTGCCGTTCGGCGTAGGTCAGATAGGCAAGAGCTTCAGAAATGAGATTACTCCAGGCAACTTCACATTCCGTACAAGAGAGTTCGAGCAGATGGAGCTTGAGTTCTTCATCAAGCCTGGCACGAATCTTGAATGGTTCGACTACTGGAGAGCATTCTGCCGCGACTGGCTGCTCTCACTGGGCATGAACGCTGAGAACATGCGTCTGCGTGACCACTCCAAGGAAGAGCTCAGCCATTACTCAAGCGCAACGACGGATATAGAGTATCTGTTCCCGTTCGGCTGGGGCGAGCTCTGGGGCATCGCCGACAGAGGCAACTTCGACCTTTCACAGCACTCCAAGTACTGCGGAAAGACCATCGAGTACTTCGATCCTGAGACGAATGAGAAGTATATCCCTCATGTCATCGAGCCTTCGCTCGGCGCCGACAGAGTTGCTCTTGCGTTCCTGGTCGAGGCTTACGACGAAGAAAAGCTCGGAGAAGACGATTCACGTGTCGTCCTTCACCTGCATCCGGCACTTGCACCTATCAAGGTCGCAGTCCTTCCTCTTTCCAAGAAGCTCTCCGAGAAGGCAACAGAGGTCTATCATGACCTTCAGAAGCACTTCATGGTAGAGTTTGACGAAGCCGGTTCAATAGGCAAGCGCTATCGCCGTCAGGATATGATCGGCACGCCGTTCTGCGTCACATATGACTTCGATACGGAGGAAGACGGCTGTGTTACTGTCCGTAACCGTGACACCATGGAGCAGGAGAGGGTCCCTCTTGCAGAGCTGGTCGCCTACATCGAAAAGGGCATCGAGTTCTGATAAGGATTCAATAAATGACAGCGGTCTGCTTTTGCAGACCGCTGTGTTTCTTTCCGGTTTATATTTGCTTTTCCATTATTATCTCGTCAAGATCTCTTTCACCGGTGTGGACGAAGCCAAGATCCAGATACATCTTTTCCGCGGCTTCGTTTCCTTCCTTGTAGCATAATACAATCCTGTCAAACCTGTGTTCCTTCTTCATCGTTTCGATCAGAAGCTCTGCCGCCTTCTTTCCGTAGCCTCTGCCTTGAAATCTTTCATCGATGAACAGCTGGCTGAGATCATAGGCTTCGAGCTCGGGACAGTCATAGTACAGAGCCATGCCGGTCGGCTCGCCGTCGATCGTTATCATGAATGCCCTGCTGGACAGTTCTCTGTATGCCCATGCCCTTGCGAGTATCCTGTCCGGCGCGGCAACGAAATCCCTTTGGTCTTCTCTGACGCTGAGCCCAGTTCTCCAGTTTTCCGGACCAATCCGTTCCAGTCTTATCATGCTCCGCCTCACTGTCCTTCCGTTGATCTGGTCCTGTCCAGTACTACCACGATTCCGCTTGCCACTATGAACCGGCAGCCGAAGAGGCTCTTGAGTCCGACCAGGTCATGGTAGACTATCATGCCGGCAAACAGGGAAACTATGGGTTCTATCATGTTCAGCACGGCTGCCGTGGAAGCGCCCAGAGTCCTGATGCCGTAGGTCAGCAGGTAGAGCGCGCAGATCGTGCAGAACAGCGCTATGACGGCCATCAGCACGAAGGACAGAAGGTTGGGAGGGAAATGAAAGTCGCCGATCGCCATGTTCCTTATGCCGAAGAATATGCTGTTTATCGTGCCGACATAGAAGATTATCACAAAATTGTTGAGCTCGGCGATCGAACCCTTCTTGTTGAGTATCACATAGAATGCATAGGTCATTCCTGACAGAGTCGCGAATATGACTCCCTTTGGCGCCATCGCGGAAAAGTCAGCCATCAGCACGAGGCCGATCACTGCAAATATGCAGGACACCATTTTGAAGAACGTGGGCTTTTCCCTGAAGAGGAGGATCATGGTCAATGTCACGAACAGGGGGTTGGTGAAATGGAACATGGTCGCAAGTCCCACCGGAATGAGGGAATAGGATACGGTCAACAGGGAAGCGGTGAGTCCGTAGCCTATTACGGCGG
Source organism: uncultured Oscillospiraceae bacterium (assembly GCA_964507095.1). Lineage (GTDB taxonomy): Bacteria > Bacillota > Clostridia > Oscillospirales > Ruminococcaceae > RGIG3102. The sequence continues at coordinate 31,734 of CAZDOS010000013.1, forward strand.
CAAATATCAGCTCGACAAGCTGTCTTCTGCTCACCCTGAGGCTTATTTTCGCCAGGATGCATATGATGAGCGCAAATACGGCAGTGAAGAAGAACCTGTTGAAGACCAGAGCGTTGCTGCTCAGCCCTTCCAGCAGGACCCTCTTGGTAAATACGGGCATGATGCCGTAAAGGAAACTGGCGCCAATGACGCTGAGGACTCCGTTCCTTGTGTCAGTCATTCTTTTGCCTCCGATCTGCCGGAATCAAGGGCGATTATTATCCCGGACAGCACTATGAGTGCGCACCCGATCTTTCCGACAGGGGTTATCATCTCCCTGAAGAACACCCAGCCGGGGACAACGTCCATCACAGGTTCGAGCATGTTGAGCACTGATGCAGTGGAAGCTCCCAGGACAGTTATGCCGTAGGAGAGCAGGTACTGCGGGAGCACGGTCGCAAACAGGGCGAGGCACAGGATAAGGAAGACCGCACGAGGGGAGGTGGGCAGCATGAACTGCCCGCTTATGAGTGCTCTTGCACCGAAGAAGACGCTTGCGGCCATCGTTACATAGAAGATCTTCAGCACACCGTGCAGCTCGACGAAATTGCCCTTCTTGTTTGAGATTATGTATACTCCGTATGCCACTCCGGAAAGGATGGCACAAATGATGCCGACAGCCGACAGGGTGGAAAAGTCGCACAGGAGGATCAGACCCACAAGTGAAAGCGCGCAGGAAAGAACGATCCTGGCAGTCAGCTTTTCCCTGAATACGGCCACCATTATCACATTGACATACAGAGGGTAGGCAAAGAGCAGCATCGAGGCCAATCCGACAGGGATAAAGTCATATGCGACCGTCAGGAAGGCGCTGCACATCCCAAAGCCGAGTATGCCGAAGAGAGCCATCTGAAATATCTGCCGTCTCGTGGCTTTCAGAGAGACACCGGTCAGCTTCAGTATGACAAAGGATACCAGCATCGAGGCGAACATCCTGTAGAACACCGTGGAGGTGCTGTTGACTCCCTCGAGAAGTATCCACTTGGTTATGATCGGAAGCATGCCGTATATGACGCTCGCAACCACTACGCTTATGACACCTTTTTTCATACGTCGGATCCTGTTCAGAAATTGATTTCGATTAATATATATTATAGCAAAATGACATTCCAGACAAGACAAGGAATGCAAGGTATGGTAAAATAACAAGAAAGAAAAGACGGTATAGAGGAAGGTATTGGTTTGGATCTGCCGATAGAGTTCCGCCGCAGGATGGAAGTCCTTCTGGTGGATGATTACAAGACTTTTCTGGAAAGCTACGAGAAGGATAATCACAGATCGCTCAGGGTAAACACCCTGAAGGGGTCTGTTTCGGATTTCCTCGGCAGATATACGGACACTTTCGGGCTGGAGAAGGTTCCGTGGTGCGAGACCGGTTTCTATTATGATGAAAAGACAAGACCGGGAAGGCATCCGATACACCATGCCGGAGCCATATATATCCAGGAGGCCAGCGCGATGGCACCGGTGGAAGCGGGGGAAGTCCGGGAGGGCATGAAGGTCATGGATCTGTGCGCTGCCCCCGGAGGAAAATCGACCCATATACTATCAAAGCTGAATGGGACCGGACTGCTGGTATCCAATGAGATAGTCACATCGAGAGCAAGGATCCTGGCAGGAAATCTGGAGAGGATGGGTGCCTCGAACGCAGTGGTGACCAATGAGTCTCCGGAGAAGCTGGAGAATGTGTTCCGGGACTTTTTCGACAGGGTATTCGTTGATGCACCGTGCAGCGGTGAGGGAATGTTCAGAAAGGACGAGACCGCACTGAAGGAATGGTCTCCCGACCGGGTCAGGGCATGTGCAGTAAGACAGGACCACATACTGGATTCCGCCCGGAAGATGGTCGGCCCCGGAGGACTGCTCATCTACTCGACCTGCACCTTTTCAGTAGAAGAGGATGAGGGCGCGGTCTCAAGATTCCTCGAAAGGCATGAGGATTATCATATCGAACAGAGCAGCCTGTCACGTTTCTTCGAAGAAGGCTTCAGGAACGAGACGGTGACCTGCGACGGGATAGAAAGGACCATGAGGCTGTTTCCTCATAAGATCAGGGGCGAAGGCCACTTTGTGGCAGTTCTCAGGAGAAAAGAAACAGGCCGGGCGAAGGCGAGGCTGCGCATGCATGCTTTCGCCAGGGACAAAAAGAAGACGGCCCTTTGGGAGCAGTTCAGAAAACGGTATATGCCGAACAGGACGTTTGAAAACGTCGTTACTGTCGGAGACAGACTGGTACGGGTGCCCGACGGCATACCGGATCTTGACAAGGTCAGGGTGCTGAGCTTCGGATTGGGACTTGGCGAGGTCAGGAAGGACAGATTCGAGCCACTCCACTCCCTGGCAATGGCATTAAGCCCTGAGGATTTCGCAAACTGCGAGCTTCTGGATGCCGAAAGCGAAAAGGCAACGGACTATCTGTCCGGAATGGAGATAAAGCCTGAAACTGCAGGAAAGGGCTACTGCCTGGTGTGTGTTGACGGCTACAGCACCGGCTTTGGAAAGTGCGACGGAATTACAATTAAAAATCATTACCCGAAAGGGCTGCGAATAGCAAGATAAGGAGACGAATATGAAAAACATAACCATTGAATTTTTGGGGCATGCCTGTTTCAGACTGGACTTCGGCGGCTATACGGTGGTTCTCGATCCGTATGAGGACGGAAGCGTACGGGGCATCGGACCGATAAGGGACGTCAAGGCAGACGTGGTATTTGCAAGCCATGGCCACCATGATCACAATGCGGTGCATCTTGTACAGATCGAGGACAGTGGACTAAAAAGCCCTGTCATCGAGGAGGTCGAGACCTTCCATGACAATGAAGGTGGAGCAAAGCGCGGGATGAACACCGTAAGGATCTTCGAGTACGAGGACGTGAGGATAGCTCACTTCGGAGATCTGGGGCATCTGCTGGACGCAGGACAGATAGCCGCGATCGGCAAGGTTGACATTGCACTCATGCCTGTGGGCGGATTCTTTACGGTAGACCCGCTGACCGCAAAGAAGGTGGCAGAGAGCCTGGATGTGGGAACAATCATCCCGATGCATTACAAGACAAAGGATTTCGGCTTTGACGTGATCGCAGACGTATCCGAGTTCACGAAGCTCTTTGACGACGTACTGTATGCAGACACCAGCGTGCTCGAAGTCGGAGATGAACTGCCTGCAAAGGTAGTGGTCCTCAAGCCGAGATTTCAGGAGAAGTGATGGAAGAACTGTTTTCATACTGCACTGCCCGGCTGGATGAGCTTAACAGGCGGTATCACGACAGAGAATGGGGCTTTCCCACCCATGACGACAGGCAGATATATGAATTCCTGTTTCTCGAGTCCATGCAGGCGGGGCTAAGCTGGACTTTGATGCTGAAGAAGAGAGAGATATTCAGAAGCTGTTTCGACGGCTTTGATTTTGAAAAGATCGCCCGTTATACACAAGAAGATATCGACAGGATAATGAATACCGAAGGTATGATCCGTTCCGTCGGGAAGATCAGGGCAATGATAAACAATGCGGAATGCTTTATCAGGACGCGAGAGCAGTTCGGCAGCTTCGACAGTTACATATGGTCATTTACGGATCATAAGACGGTCCTGTACCGTGGACACGAAAAGGGACTCATACCGTCAAAAAACAGCCTGTCGGAAAAGATCAGCCGCGACATGAAAAAGAGAGGCTTCAAATATGTCGGGCCTGTAATCGTCTATTCTTTCCTTCAGGCGTTGGGAATTATAAACGACCATGTCCGGTCATGCCCGTGTTATGAGAGGATCAACAGCCGGTATCCGACCATAGAACTTGACAACGAGTAAATATAGTATTAAAACTGCAAGGGGAGGCCTGTATGAGCCGGCCCGAAGGAGCGTGTTGAATTATGAAAAAAATAATATCCAAGATCATTGTGGCTTATCTGCTGACCGGGGCACTGCTCGGAATCTGGTACATAGTGACCAAGAGCGCATTCCCATGGTATCTTGTTGCTGACAGCGGAAAGTACAGCGACTGGCTCAACTATCTGCTGAAGATATTCCAGCCGATGCTGCTGTGGGGACCGGCTGTCATAGCCGACTTCGCAAAGGGAGCCGGACGTCTTCCTAAGCTTCTGGACAGCGTACTGCTCATAGGCTTCATAGTGCTGACCATGTTCGGTCTGTTCAAGCCAGCCAGAAAGGCAATGAAGAACAAGGATCTGAACGATTACCAGTAAAAAAACAGCCGGTGCCCCATATGGGGTACCGGCTGTAACTTTACTGTTCATCAGGCCGGAGCTCGTCTCCGGCTTTTTCCTGTCCGCTCGAAAAACCGTCCTCGTCATCATAGAAGAACTGGTCGTGTTTTGCCTTCTTTTCCAGGGCTTCTTTCCTGTCCAGATCTTCCTTTATCCGCTTCGCCTCGCGCAGGTCCTTGGTCGCCTGTATGACGCAGGGGATGACAAGGGCAAGAAGGATGATACCGGTTATTATCAGGAGCACGCTGATCCTCTGCCATCCGTTTTCGGATGCCAGTCTGAAAGCATTCCTTACATTGTTGATGCCGAGATACAGGCACAGCAGTGCAACGAGAGCAAACATGTTCTTTCCTCCTTCTTTTCATCCTGTCAAATTATACAGCAAGAGCGTGCAAAATTAAAGTTTATATTGAAAAAGCGGGCTGTTTTAATTATACTTATAGAGTATTTTGAGACTATATTTACAGAGGGAGCGTTGATTATGGAAATACCTTATACCGGTCAAAAGTACTATGATATCGATCTCGCAGGAAGGATCGAAAGACTTCCTGTAACACCTGTCACCCCGACATTTCACATCGCCGGATTCGTTCTTATGGGCAACACGGAGCTCACAAACTACTGTGCAAGGATCCTTGCAGACAAGATCAAGGATGTTGATTTCGACTACATCGTAGTCCCTGAAGCAAAGGTCCTCCCTCTGACACAGTCGATCTGCACTCTTCTCGGAGACAGAGATTTCGTAGTGTTCAGAAAGGGAAAGAAGGCCTACATGGTAGACCCGATCGAGACAGAGGTCAAGTCCATCACCACACAGGCCGTCCAGAAGATGGTCGTTGACGGTGTTGATGCTGACAAGATCAGAGGCAAGAAGGTCCTCGTTCTTGACGATGTCGTATCCACAGGCGGCACGTTCCATGCCATGAAGACACTTCTTGACATGCTCGACTGCAAGATCGTGGCATACGCCGCAGCTCTGAAAGAGGGAACTGACTTTACTGAGGAGCCTCTCTACTACATCTCAGACCTGCCGGTCTTCCCTGGCTGACAGAGAATACAATTGAATACCGACAGCACCCGGACGGGTGCTGTTTTTTTTATGTTGCCGCAGGATCCGGGCAAAAAAAGAAGGTTCTATTATAAATGTTGGGGTAAGGACCCGGAGGTCCAAACCTCAGCATTTTA
>CAZDOS010000014.1:0-36981 GCA_964507095.1 uncultured Oscillospiraceae bacterium
ATCTCCCGCTTTAGGAACAAGGGTGTTCCAAAACGGGAGATTGTCTTCAGTCTGACACACCCGTCATCGACGGGTGTGTTTTTGTATTCTGCCGTTTTCTATGCGGCAGTTTCTGGTATAATTATACTGAAAGGAAGGTGGTCATGATGGACACGTTAAAGACCAGAAACATACTCCATTGCGACTGCAATTCCTTTTTTGCGTCCGTTGAGCTTCTGAGCAGGCCGGAGCTGAGAAACAGACCTGTTGCAGTGGGAGGGGACAGCCGGTCCAGACACGGAATCGTGCTGGCGAAGAATGAGGCCGCAAAGAAATACGGGATAAAGACAGCAGAAACTCTCTGGCAGGCCAGAAAGAAATGCCCCGATCTTATAGTACTTCCTCCGCACTATGACCTTTACACTGATTTTTCAAGACAGATAAACGGAATATATGTCGAGTACACGGATCTGGTCGAGCCTTTCGGCATCGATGAGAGCTGGCTTGACATCACCAACACTTATTCTTTCTTCGCAGAGACGCCCAGAGAGGTGGCAGACCTTATCAGGGAACGAGTAAAAAGGGAAACGGGCCTGACCATATCTGTCGGAGTGAGCTTCAACAAGATATTCGCAAAGCTGGGTTCTGACTATAAAAAGCCGGACGCCACGACTGAGATCACCCCTGAAAACTTCAGGGACATAGTCTGGAAGCTTCCTGTGGAAGACATGATCTTCATAGGAAAGAGCACCCAGAGCGCGCTGAATTCCATGGGGATATTCACCCTGGGGCAACTTGCGGCTTTGAGCGAAGACACGCTTAAGGAGAGATTCGGAAAGCATGGAGAGGAACTGTACAGATATTCCAACGGATTGGAGAATGCCCCCGTCAAGCCTTTCGGGTCCAAGAGAGAAAGAAAGAGCGTAGGAAGCGGACAGACTTTCAGTAAAGATCTGGAAAAGATGTCAGATATACGCGCAGCGCTCTACAGGCTGCGGGAGGATGTGGGTGCCGGGCTCAGGAAGCACGGCCTGTACGCGAACGGAGTCCGGCTGACCATCAGGGAACCGGATTTTTACACTTTCTCCAGACAGGAGAAGATCGATTCGACCGACCTGACGGAAGACATATATAAATGTGCATTGAAGCTGTTTGAAGAGAACCACAGGGAAGGAAAGGCCTCAAGGGCACTTACGGTCACAGCAATAGACACTTCCAAAGAGAAAAGAGCAAAACAGATTTCGCTGTTTGATGCTCCCGATGTGCGGGAATACGTGGAAAAAAGCGAAAAGAGCGAAAAACTGCAGGAATCGATCGACCGGATAAGGGCAAAATTCGGGAGGGATTCTCTGAAGAGCGGAGCGGTCATCAACAACAGCGAACTTGGAAAGAAAAAACACAATCCCTTCGGTGACAAGGGCTGAGAACAAAGTGAAAAGACCCGGACCTTTCGGTCCGGGTCTTTTCGGCTTGGCATTATATTTCAGAAAATTCCTTTTCGATGGATTCGTTTGTTTTCCCCGACAGGAGCGACACTGCCACAGTTACGATGCCTGCAATGATGAATGCCGGCAACAGTTCATAGATGTTCCATGCTCCGCCCAGAGGCCTCACCAGATATTTCCAGATAAAGATGGTTGCTCCGCCGGTGATGAGACCTGCGATGGCTCCGGACCTGGTCGTTCTCTTCCAGAACAGAGCAAGTAGCATGAGAGGTCCAAAGGTCCCGCCGAATCCTGCCCAGGCGAAGGAGACTATGTTGAAGATCGAACTGTTCGGGTTCCATGCAAGTACCACTCCGATGACGGCTATGGCCGCCACTGTGGCTCTTGCCACTGTCATGGACTGCTTCTGCGTCAGCCTTATCTTCAGGAATCCCTGAAGAAGATCCTGAGAAACGCTCGACGCTGCTGCCAAGAGCTGGCTGTCTGCGGTAGACATCGTACATGCAAGTATGCCGGCAAGCACCAGTCCTGCCATTATCGCGGCCAGGATGCCGTTATTCGCCATCAGCTGGGCAAGCCTTATTATCGTCGTTTCCGAATCGGACGAATTGGTGAACAGCGGTATTGAGCCGTTTACAGAGCAGCTGTAGCCAATGATGCCTATCATGATCGCTATGAACATCGATACTACGACCCATACGGAAGCTATCCTGCGGCTCATCCTTATGTCTTCTTCTTTCTTCATAGCCATGAATCTGAGAAGTATGTGAGGCATTCCGAAGTAACCCAGTCCCCATGCCATGGTGGATACGATCGTAATCGGACCGTATGCGGAGGCGGTACCGGAAACGGCGTCGTAGGTCTGCGTCATTGACAGGTAGCCCGGAAGAGCCCTTGCGTTTTCTAGTACGATACCCAGTCCTCCGGCAGTGCTGATACCGAAGAACACTATCGCTACCAGAGCGATCGTCATGACTACCGACTGCAACAGATCTGTTGTTGACACTGCAAGGAAACCGCCCAGTATCGTATAACTGATTATGACAGCTGCGCCGATCAGCATGGATACATGATAATCCGCGCCGAAGAGGGTCGAAAACAGCGTGCCGACAGCCTTGAAACCGGAGGCTGTGTACGGAATGAAGAAAATGATGATTATCAGAGCTGCAATGCATGAGATGACATGCGAATCGTCGTGGAATCTCTTTGAGAAAAAGTCAGGCACCGTGATAGCACCCAGCTTTATGGAGTATCGCCTCAGTCTCTTGGCCACGATCAGCCAGTTCAGGTAGGTTCCAAGGGCAAGGCCTATCTCGGTCCAGCCGACATCGGCAAGGCCGGATATGTAAGCCAGCCCGGGAAGCCCCATCAGAAGGTAGCTGGACATGTCGCTGGCTTCAGCGCTCATTGCAGCGACCAGAGGTCCGAGCTTCCTGTTCCCCAGGAAGAAATCCTCGCTTGTATCGTTGCCTCTCTTGGAATAATAGATCCCTATGGCCATCATAAGCAGTATGTATGCCGCTATGGTGGCTATTATTGCGAATTGACTCATATCTTATCCTCTTCTCTCTAACAATGGGCAAATTATAGCATCGCAATTATTAGACTACAATACAGAACACAGTATAGACTAGACAGTATACTAAATGATATTAAAAACAGCAAAAATACATAAAAATAAGCAAGAATCAACTGTACGATTCTTGCTTGTAATATTAAGAATATATAATGGCTATTAAATAATTCTTTAGAATCTGCCGTTAAATGCAGCTCATTTTCAGTTCAGATAGTCACGCACATTCAGACTTTCGTCAGTGGGCTGTTCTTCATCCATGATCCCGGGAATAAGTTCAGTGACATGACACCGTCCGGACACAGGATCGACGTAGTAACGCGTTTCCGATCCGGTATATGATCGGTAAAGAACTATTATCTCTCCTGACTCGCTCTCGCTGGCCTCCCAGTAGATCGTATACTCATCCGAGTCTATCATTGACTCAAGATCGGGGTTGGATTCAAAGCAGTAGTTCTTGATGGCATCAAGCGCCTGCTCCCGTGTCAGGACATCTTCAGTGACCATTGAAGGATCAGTCTGTGAGGAGTGATCCACATTACTCTCTTTCCGGCATGATGTTGTCCAAAAAGCGACTAAGCACAAAACCAATGATATTACAGCTTTTTTCATTTTAACTATCCTCTCTGTTGTATAGTGTTATCAGTAAAATGAATGAAGAATAATGCTGAAGCCACTGAAGAAATGCGATTGGCTCACATTCACAGTATATTACTCTTCTGAAATGACGGTCCGAAACAGTATCTGCTTGCACTTGACGCTGTACTGAAGCGTATATGAATCATCTCCGACATTAAAGGCATGCTGTATTGCTTCGATCTCCTTTGATATATCTTCAAGATCCCTGTACCAGCCCAGGAAGTTGTTCTGGGTGCCCCACAGATTCTGTACATCAGCATCGTAAGAGTACAGCGCATATTTCGGACTGTTTTTTCCGCCCTTGAATTGCTGAGAGCGCCGTACTTTCGAGGCGTTTACGATAACGCCTTCGTGCGGTGAGTATATCTTTATGCTTCGCGCTGTATTCCCGTTTTCAGTGCCTGTTGTTTCGAATTTGCTTCCCATAAGACTGTCCAGGGAAACATTAAGCTTTTCCGATATCAGGAGAAGCTTGTCGACTTCAGGGTATCCTTCATCAAGCTCCCACTTCGATACAGCCTGTCTGCTGACGCCCAGCATCTCAGCAAGGTCTTCCTGCGACAGATTGTTCTTTTTGCGAATATTTTGCAGATTGTTGCCAAAACTCATATGTATTACCTCCTTGCACTAAGGAGCATACCGTATAAACGTATCCCGGACTACCAACCGCAGATTGCTATTTGTCAACCTGAAGTTGCGTTTTCTTCAAATGCCCGTTATTGTGGATATAAAGTCTACCTTTTCAGGAAGGATGACAGAAAGAACGGAAGCATTCTCGAGGTATATTGCTTAAGAGAGTATTCTCCGTCGCAGAGGCACCAGTCATACATGAAAGCTCTTTCCCGGAGAGCATATACCTTAAGCATCTCATTCACAGTCATCTCCTCGGTGAATTCACCGGACTCCTGTCCGGTCATGATTATCTTCCTGATGACCTTGAAGTAGATCCTGTTCTTGTCCAGAAGATGCTTTTCGCCGTTGGTGACCAGCTGAGTTGAAAGCAGCTGCGTGAGCAATTCTATCGGAATGCTGTTGTCTATCATTCCGAAAAGTTCGCGGTTCAGGAAGAGGAGCTTGTCCATTGAAGTCTCGTAATTCTCCAGTTCATCTTCCAGTTCCGTGTACTTCTCATCAAATAGAGTGCTGAGAGTTCCCAATAGAGCATCCTTGCCGTCAAAGTAATGATAGAACGAGCCTTTTGATGTCTCTGAAAGGTCTATTATCTCTTCAATGGTAGTATCTTCATAGCCCTGTTCGTAGAACAGTTTCCATGCAGCGTTGATTATCTTGCTTCTTGTATTTCTGGTGTTCTTCTTTGCCATTTTATTTCTCCTGTCTGCGCAGTGATTATATCTTTATTTCTTGGAGTCTGTCAACAACGCTCAATTTATTAAAGTAGACAACTGTAAGGCTTGCGGCACGTTGACGTCATAGTATTACGGGAAATGAAACATGCTTAAGCATTTCTTAATGACTTGATATATGTTATCTTAATATGAAATGGTAGATAATGAGCACAACAGGGGGAATACCGAAATGTATAACATTCTGATCTGTGATGATGAGAAGGATATAGTCAACGCTCTGAGGATATATCTGACAAATGATGAATACCGGCTTTTCTCTGCATACAACGGGGAAGAAGCGCTGAAGGTCATAAGGGAGAACGACATTCATCTGGTCCTGCTTGACATCATGATGCCCGTAATGGACGGCATGTCTGCGATGGAGGCAATCAGGCAGGAATACAACATGCCGATCATCCTTATCAGTGCAAAGAGCGAGGATGTGGACAAGATCCTCGGCCTTAATATGGGCGCTGACGATTACATTACCAAGCCTTTCAACCCTGTGGAGATACAGGCAAGGGTACACAGCCACCTGAGAAGGTATACGAAGCTCGGCGGAAAGGTCGAGACACCTGACAGGCTGACCATAGGGCGGATCACCCTTGATATGAAGAGCAGGATGGTCACATGCGATGATGAAGAAGTGGCCCTCACCCCGACTGAATTTGAGATACTCAAGCTCCTTATGAGCAATCCGGGAACAGTGTTTTCGCCCAAGGAGATTTACAAGAGAGTGTGGAACGAACTTCCGTACGGAGGAGAGAATACGGTAGTGGTACATATCAGGCATCTCAGGGAGAAGCTGGAGATAAATCCTGCTGAACCTAGATACCTCAAGGTGGTATGGGGTCACGGATACAAGATGGAGAACATAAAATGAGTTCGTTGATGAAGTATCTGAGAAACGGGCTGGTCAGACTGCTGCTTGCCGGCGCTCTGTTTGCAGACCTTACGTACATGGTGATAAGCTTCTATGCCGAATATACCGGCATAGATCCGCTCTACGCCTTCGGAGATCTGGCAGTTCCGCATTTTACCTCACTTCAGAAGATCATGATGATGTTGCTCGCAGTACTGCTGTTCATAGCATTTACTGCCAGCATCGGATATCACAGGGGTTCTGAAGAGGTCGAACTGTCCTTCATAGACAGGATCCCGTATGAGATATTCCTTGTTCTTTTTGCGGCCGCAGCAGTTATCTTCACTGTCATACTGTTCGAGGCGGTTGAAGAGATATATTACAGGTTGCTGAATGACACCTATTACAGGAGCACATTCTTCAAGAACACTCAGGCTTTTTTATGGCCGTTCTTCGGGCTCTGGACCGGAATATACACAGCAGGGATGCTGATCTGGGACACCACTGTCTCAAGACTCAAGAACAAGAGCTTCCTTAAGACTACATTCGTGGGCACCGCTCTGGTACCAATGTGCAGGTGGCTGTGGAAGATAATTGTCAAAGTGCTCAGGTGGCTGGCGATACCGTTCGTCGCTCTCTGGAAGGTTGCAGCAAGATTCTTCAAGGCATTGAGGGTATATGTCATAGACATCACCGGAAGCCTGCCGCTCGCGGCCATATTTGCCCGGATCCTGTCTGTTTCTTTCCTTATTGATGTTTTCATGGTGGGAACTCGAGACAGACCCCTGATGGTTGCAAACAGGTTCGTGCAGTCAGTGATAGGCTTCGTGCTCCTCTCGTTGATGACAATCGGATATCAGAAGATCAGGCAGGGCATACGCAAGATAGCCCGGGGAGACCTGGATTATGAGATCGATGACAGCAACATGCCTGTCTTCATGAAACGGCAGGTCGCCGACCTGAACGGCATCAACCGAGCCGTCACCAATGCCGTCGACCGACAGATGAAGAGCGAGAGGTTGAAGACCGAGCTCATAACAAATGTATCCCATGACATAAAGACACCTCTGACCAGCATCATCAACTATGTTGACCTGCTGGAAAAGGAAGATCTGCAGAATGATAAGGCCAGGGAGTACCTGGATGTTCTGACCCGCCAGAGCGCAAAGCTGAAGAAGCTGATAGAAGATCTTGTACAGGCCTCGAAGGCGTCCACCGGAAACTTGGATGTGGATTTTGAGCCGACGAATGTCTCTCTTCTGCTCAGGCAGGCGGAGGCCGAGTACAGGGACAAGGCAGAGGAGGCGGGACTTGAATGGATGATGAGGCTCCCCGAGAAGGATGTGTACATATTTTCTGACGGAAAGCTCTTGTGGAGGGTCTTCGACAATCTCCTCAACAACCGGGTGAAGTATTCCCTGTCAGGCACGAGATTGTATGTCGACTGCAGTGCTGAGGGCGGAAAGGTCTGCGTCAACTTCAGGAACGTCTCCAAGGCAATGCTGAACATCTCGGCTGATGAACTGATGGAAAGGTTCGTCAGAGGAGACTCTTCCAGGAATACCGAAGGAAGCGGACTTGGCCTGTCGATATCCCAAAGCCTGGTGCGGATGCTAAACGGAAGTATGGAGCTGACAATAGACGGAGATCTGTTCAAGGTCAATCTCTCATTTGACCGGATAGAAGCACCGAAGGAATATATAAGCTTATAAATCTGAATAGCATATTATCTTAAAACACGAACAGCCGTATGGCTGTAAGGAGGCAATGTTGGAATTCATCAGTGTTTTCAATCTGGTGATCTCCGTTATGTTCTTTTCCTGCTATGCATATCAGCTGTTATACGTTATAGTACCGTTTATAAAGAAAAAAAGGTCTCACTCCGGTGAGACCGGCGGTAGCATCGCCAAAAACAGCCGGCGGCACGGGCAGAAGGACTTTGGAGAAGACCGGGCATTGACAGAAAAGATAGCCGTGTTGATCTGCGCAAGGAACGAAGAGACTGTGATCGCAGGACTGATCGAGAGTCTGAAGGCTCAGACATATCCTTCCGGGCGTGTGACTGTATTCGTGATGGCAGACAACTGCTCGGACGGCACGCGGAGCACGGCAAGACATCGGGGAGCCGTGGTGTATACAAGAGATGACACCCTAAGAACGGGTAAGGGCTATGCTCTTAATCTGCTCATTTCGAAAGTGTTGGAAGACTACGGGAAGGATCGGTTTGACAGTTTCGTGGTGTTCGATGCCGACAATATAGTTACCCCGGGGTTTTTGAGTGCAATATCCCGAAAAATGCAAGAAGGCTATGATGTTGTGACATCACTCAGGAACAGCAAGAATTATTCTGACAGCTGGGTAAGCGCACGGAACGCTCTGTGGTTCTTGAGGGATAGCCAGTACATGAACCGCTCTAGAGACCTGTTGGGTGTTTCCTGTGTGGTGACCGGAACAGGATTCACAGTATCGCGGAGTCTTTTAAGGAGGATGGGAGGATGGCCCTTCCATCTCATGAGTGAGGACCTGGAGTTTACGGCATACTGCGTGACCAACGGGATAAAGGTCGGCTACTGCGAGGAAGCGGAATTCTATGACGAACAGCCGGTCAGTTTCTCTCAGAGCATCAGGCAGAGACTGAGATGGTCAAAGGGCTATTATCAGGTATTTGAAAAGTATGGCGAAAAGCTGGCCAGAAGAATAATAAAGAAAAAGGAATTCTCCAGCTATGACCTCACAGTAAGCGTTACGGCAGCTGCCGCCCTGACAATGATCAGCATCATGGTCTGGCTCATAACCATCGCTGTCCGGATACTGAAAGGTGACAGCATGGCCGTGCTGGGAGCTGAATTTCTCGGCACGATTCTGTCAGGCTATGGCGCATTCTTCCTGATGGGAGTGGTCACCACTCTGGCCGAGTGGAAGAAAATACATGCTTCGGCATACAAAAAGCTGTTATACATGTTCACATTTCCTGTGTTCATGATGACATATATACCGATTTATATATCTGCCATGTTTATTGACGTGGAATGGAAACCCATTTCACATACCAGAAGAAGGTCTTTGGCAGAAATAACAAAAAGCGATTAGTTCCCCCCCTTAGAAAAGCAGACACGGAGACTATATCTCCGCGCCTGCTTTTCTAATCCTGTTTGTTGTCGTGTCTCGGACTGAATGCTCATTCCTTCTTGCTTCCGGTGAACAGAAGGGAATAGCGTATATAATCATTATCCCTGGTGTCAAAGCTTTCAGTGGTGACAAGGAAGATATTTGGATACCCTGTCCTGTACGTGAGCTCATTGAAGAAAGCCTGGGGCTCACCGTTCTCATCGGGAACGGTCCTTACATCATTCTTCAGAACACGCATATCTGCCTTGAGTGCGGTTATGAAACCGTCATAATCAGGTATGGAGGCGCCGAGTTCACAGGTCATATCGGCCATTTTCCGGCTTTCATCCTTTGAGTATTCTTCCCGGATTATTTCCATAACCCAGGTGAAGGACTCGTACAGGCCTCTTTTCACAAGTGCGCTGACGAGCGAGCAGATGCCGCCGGTATCTTCCTTTTGCAAGAACTCCCTTGCGGTCCCTGCCACCTCCAGCATAAAGTCCATATCTTCTTCAGGTACCGTCAGACCGGTATCGTTCAATGTATTTAACAGGTCCATGACATTCTCCCCCATGGAAAGATCATTTTGCTTCTTTCTGTCCATTCAGCTTAATTTCGATCCTGTTCAGCGTGTCGAAGAATCTCTTCGTAGCCACCATGGGGCCGAACAGCAGCAATCCGAAGGTGTTCCAGCCGAACATATGCCACCAGGAGGTGTGCGGACCCTCTATGCCGAGTTCTATCGCCTTGTACTTCAGCTCTTCGGAGATCCTGGCCATCCATACAAGGGTATAGATGAAAAGGTTGGGTATGCCGAGCAGGTATGCTTTCCGGTAGGGCATCACTTTATGTCCGAGTATCTCCTCCAGTTCATCCTGCAGCCCACCGAAGGGCATATAGAAGAGAAAGAAAAGACCGGCAGTGAAAAAGTCTATAAATCCCAGTAGGAATCCGGGTCGGCGTGTGTGTTTGAATCTCATACTTGTCCTTTGGTGGTATCCCGCTTTTTTCTGAAATACATGTAGAGCTGGCACGGGATCATTCCGTTGTAAAGCTTCCTTCTTCTGTCGGATTTTCTCCGGGTGTTCGCTTCAAAATCACTGTCTGAAGTTATGACATATGCGCTGCGTATGTCGCTGTCCTTCAGTCGGTTCATCAGAGTTTTTTCGAGTTTTACGGCCTCCTCATGGTCCCCCAGTCTTTCACCGTAAGGGGGATTGGTTATGATTATGCTGTCCTTTTGCGGTGAAAATTTCCTGACGTCCCGCACATGGAAGGATATATACTTCGACACGCCCCGTTTTTCGGCATTCTTTCTTGCCGTCTCAAGGACCATAGGGTCAATGTCAAAGCCATAGGCCTTGAAGGCGATGTCTGTCTTTATCTCTTTTCTGGCGGCTTCCTTTTCCTCCTCCCAAAGGGACTTAGGAATGAAGGAGTAATGCTCAGCAATGAAATGCCTTTTTAGACCAGGAGCGATGTTGGCGGCACGCTGGGCAGCTTCTATCAGCAGGGTCCCGCTTCCGCAGAAAGGGTCCTGGATGGTGTTGTCGTCATATATCCTCGCAAGATCCACTATAGTTGCTGCCAGCGTTTCCTTGATGGGAGCTTCTCCGGCCTCTCTCCTGTAGCCTCGCTTGTGAAGTCCGTCTCCGGACGTGTCCATCATCATACTGACAGTGTCCTTCCTGATCGAGAACCTCAGCTTGTACAGCGCTCCTGTTTCGGGCAGCTCCCGGACGGAATACTGCTTTCTGAGCTTTTCGACGATGGCCTTTTTGACTATCTTCTGGCAGGCGGGAACGCTGGAAAGCGTGCTGGAAAGGCTGCTGCCCTTGACCGGAAACTCACAGTCTCTCGGAAGAAGCTGCTTCCAGTTGATGCTGTATATCCCGTCGAACAGTTCGTCAAAGGTCCTCGCCTCGAATTTCTTGAGGAGGATGAGGACTCGTTCGGCAGTCCTGAGATGTATGTTGGCTTTTACGATGGTCCTCTCGTCACCCGTGAAGGTGATCTGTCCGTCAGAGACCTGTATGTCTTCCCCTCCGATCTTCTTGATCTCGTAGTTAAGTACTGATTCCGAGCCGAAATGGCAGGGGGTTATGATGGTATATGTCATTATGGACCTTTCTATATCTTTATTATCTAAAAAGTATACAGAAAACCCGACGGATAGGCAAGAAAAATGACGGATATGGCCTGCAGAAATAATTTCGGAAAAAAGTGTGAAAACTATTGACAGCGGTGTTTATACTGTATATACTGTGTATACACAGTAATTACTAAGGTGAAATAATGAACATACTTATATCCAACGCAAGCGCGGATCCGATCTATCTGCAGATAGAGAATCAGATCAAGTCCCTTATAGTGAAGGGGGAGCTTAAGGAGGGAGATGCGCTTCCGTCAATGAGGATGCTGGCGAAAGAACTGAAGATCAGCATGATAACAACAAAGAGAGCATACGAAGAACTTGAAAAGGACGGCTTTATCCTTACGGTCGCCGGCAAGGGCTGCTTCGTGGCTCCGGAGAATATGGAATACGTAAGAGAGGCACATCTGCGAGAGACTGAAGAGGCAATGGAAAAGGCCTGCAGCCTGGGCAGGATCTGCGGCCTTACGCTTGAAGAAATGACAGAAATGCTAAAAATGATGTATGAGGGATAAGACATGGATTACGCATTGGAAGTAAGAGGCGTATGCAAGAAATATGCCAATTTTGAACTGAAGGATATAAATATTACTATCCCGAGAGGATATATTCTGGGTTTCATAGGTGCAAACGGCGCCGGCAAGACCACCACGATCAAGTCCATCCTCAACCTGATCAGGACCGACGGGGGCGAAGTATACATCTACGGAAAGAAGAATACCGAGCTTACGCGCGAGGACAGGGAGAGGATAGGAGTGGTCATGGACAGGCTCATGGCTCCGAAAAACATGAGCTGGAAGCAGCTCGACAGCATCATGAAGAATATCTACAGTACCTGGGACAGCGGCAAGTTTGCCGAGATGTGCCGAAAGGCCGGTCTTCCCGAAAAGGGAAACATAGACACATACTCAAAGGGCATGGAAATGAAGCTTGCCATCGCCTGTGCGATGTGTCACGATCCTTGGTTGCTCATCATGGATGAGCCTACTTCGGGACTCGATCCAATGGCCAGAGGTGAAGTGCTGGACATGCTACTTGAGTTCCTTCAGGATGAGAATCACAGCGTCCTCATGTCAAGCCACATTACCAGCGATCTGGAGAAGGTCGCGGATTTCATCACCTTCATCAGGAAGGGTGAGATAATAATGAGCGAGGAGAGAGAGGAGATGCTTTCCAAGTACGCGCTCCTCAAATGCACCGAAGAGGAGCTGGCAAAGTTGCCTCGGGATGCCGTTGTTTCTCACAAGAAAGGCAAGTTCGGCACCGAGCGGCTCGTAATCAGGGACAGGCTTGGTGATGAAGAAGGACTCTTGATGGACCAGGCAACTATAGACGATATAATGATCTTCTATAACGTCCGGGACGAAGAAGACTATTGATGAAAGGAAACAGGTAACAATGAAAGGTCTGCTTTTGAAGGAATTCTATTCGCTCAAGAAAGTTTTGATAATATATCCGCTCATTCTTGTTATTTACAGCATAATCGGGATCATTACGAATAACATGGGGATGCTCGTTGCCATGGTGATCGTGCTGTGCTCCTCACTTCCTCAGTCTTCATTCCGGTCGGATGAAGCCACCAAATGGGACGTGTTTGCAAATACAATGCCTGTCAGCAGGAAGACTATTGTGCTTTCCAAGTACCTGTTCGTGCTTATCACCCTTGTACTGACGACAGCTTTGGTTCTGATCCCGTATTTCTTTGTAGGAAAGGGCGGCCTCGGTGAGCTTCGGATGATTTTCATCATAGACATTGTCATGGGCTCTCTGATCATATCCATAAACACGCCGGTGCTGATCAAATTCGGAAGCCGGACAGCCAGGTTCATCATTATGGGCATTCTCGTGGTGTTCATGATTTTGATCGTCGGCGCAGTGGGAATAGGTATTATTGATAAACTTGTAAGCACACCGCCGATGATCCTCATCGCAGGGGGAATTGTTTTGGTAGCCGCAGTGGTGTCAGTTTCCGTTGTGCTTTCGATAAAGTTCTACGAACGGAAGGAATTCTGATCAAATAGTGATATATGCCGCCTGCGGGCGGCATATATTTATTTATCTATCGCTGTTTTGGTGATATAATCGAAATGTACAATAAAGATGATCATTTCAATGGGAGGAAGCATAAAGATGGTATCTTTGTCAGAATATCTCAAGGGCAATACCTACCCGGGAAGAGGAATACTCATCGGCAGAACGGACGGCTGTTCGGTCGCCGCGTATTTCATCATGGGCAGAAGCACCAATTCAAGGAACAGGGTGTTCGTAACGGAAGAAGGCGGGATGAGGACCAAGGCCTTCGACGAGTCCAAGGTCAGCGACCCTTCGCTCATAATCTACTGGCCGGTAAGGGAGCTTGACGGAAAGCTCATAGTCACAAACGGTGATCAGACGGATACCATATACGAATTTCTGAAACAGGGAAAGAGCTTCACTGATGCCCTGAGGACAAGGGAATATGAGCCTGACCGGCCGAACTATACTCCGAGGATATCGTCTCTTGTGGAACCTGACGGAAGCTTTGAGATGTCGGTTCTCAAGAACGAGGGAGGCGAGGAAGGACAGTGCATAAGGGAGTTCTTTGAATATGAGGCTCCTCTGGACGGCCATGCGAGGATCATCCACACATATGAGAAGGACGGAAATCCGCTTCCGCCGTTTGTAGGAGAACCAAGGGACTTTGAGATATCCGGAGATATCGACAGCTTCACGGACATGCTTTGGAACAGTCTCAACGAAGACAACAAGGTCAGCCTGTATGTGAGATATACATCCTTAGCTGACGGCAGCTGCGAAGTGAGAATAGTCAACAAGAACAGATAAGAGGTGCGCTATGAAGGAACTTGAACTTAAATACGGATGCAACCCAAACCAGAAACCTTCAAGGATATTCATGGAAGAAGGAGAGCTCCCCGTCAAGGTACTTAACGGAAGACCCGGCTACATAAACTTCCTGGACGCACTGAACGGATGGCAGTTGGTGAGTGAACTGAAGAAGGCAACAGGACTTCCTGCGGCAGCCTCGTTCAAGCACGTGTCTCCGGCGGGAGCTGCAGTCGCAAAGCCCCTCAGCAATGTACTGAAAAAGATCTATTTTGTTGAAGACAGGAAACTGACTCCTCTCGCCAGCGCATATGCAGCTGCAAGAGGAGCAGACAGGATGTCGTCTTTCGGAGACTTCATTTCCCTCAGCGACGTGTGTGATAAGGAAACGGCGATGCTCATAAAAAGAGAAGTGTCAGACGGCATTATCGCACCGGGCTATGATCCGGAGGCCTTGAAGATCCTCAAGAAAAAGAAGGACGGAGCCTACGCCATAATTCAGATAGATCCTGAATATGTGCCTGCACCGAAGGAGCGTAAGCAGGTCTTCGGCATCACCTTCGAGCAGGGAAGAAACAACTATGCAGTTGATGAGCATACCTTTGACAATATAGTCACCAAAAACAAGGACCTGCCTGAAAGTGCGAGGATCGACCTTGCCATTGCCCTGATAACCCTTAAGTACACTCAGTCCAATTCTGTCTGCTATGTCAAGGACGGACAGGCGATAGGAATAGGCGCGGGACAGCAGTCCAGGATCCATTGCACAAGGCTCGCCGGTAACAAGGCCGACGTGTGGTGGCTCAGACAGCACGAAAAGGTCCTTGGACTTCAGTTCGTTGACGGAATCTCAAGGGCAGACAGGGACAATGCCATAGACGTATATATTTCTGATGAGCATGACGACATACTTGCAGACGGCATCTGGCAGACCAAATTCAAGGTCAAGCCCGAGGTCCTGACGATACGGGAAAAGAAGGAATGGCTCTCCAGACTTGACGGAGTCTCTCTCGGTTCTGACGCATTCTTCCCATTCGGCGACAACATCGAGAGAGCAAGAAAGAGCGGCGTCCGTTATGTGGTAGAGCCGGGCGGAAGTCTCAGGGATGACGAAGTGACCGCGACATGCGACAAGTATGGCATGGTGATGGCATTTACCGGCCTGAGATTATTCCATCACTGACAGTTATTGAAAAAGACCGTTTAGGTTTGATATATTGTATTTAACAAAAGTTTTTTACGGAGGTAGAAACATGGCAGAATTATTCAGCGCAGAGAAGGCAAAGGAGATCCTCGACAGCGGACTCGCAAAGGCCGAAGAGATGCTCAAGGACACAAGCAAGATCGATGCAGTGCTCGTTACTCTTGAGGAAAAACTCAAGACTCTTCCTACAGTGGGCAACTCCCTGGCAAACGTGCCGCTCATGATCTCGATGGTAAAGAGCTACATCACAAAGGAGTACACGCTGGTATCTCCAAAGGTGATCGCTTCAATAGTAAGCTCGTTCCTTTATCTGATCACAAACAAGGATCTCATTCCGGATAATATTCCGGTAGTGGGACACATTGATGACATCGCAGTCATCGCGCTTGCTCTGAAGTTTGTAGAACCTGAGCTCAAGGCATATTCGGAGTGGAGAGACAACAAGCCAGAAACAGCACCGGAAGCAGAATAAACCGTATTTACGCAGAGTTTATCCCGCGCTGGGAAAGAGGTATTTTTATTATGACAAATCTCGAATTGGCAAAGAAGCATGAAGAATACATTGTCTCCATGCGAAGATATTTCCACGAGAACCCTGAACTTTCAGGCAAGGAGGACGGAACGGTCAAAAGACTGACAGAAGAGCTTGAAAAGATGGGCATAGAGTACGATGTCGTTGAAAACGGCGGTATTCTGGCTACGGTGAAGCCTCTGCCGGAGAATGACAAGGGACGCAAGGTCCTGCTCAGGGCAGACATCGATGCCCTTCCGGTTCAGGAGACAGATGAAGTGCTCAACGGCGACAAGAGAAAGGTAAAGTCCAAGGTCGATGGCGTGATGCACGCATGCGGACATGACGGACATATGGCAATGCTGCTTGGCGCAGCAAAGATACTCGTTGATAAGAAGGAAGAACTCGAGGGAACGGTATATCTGTGCTTCGAGAGAGGTGAGGAGGTAAGCATCCTTTACAAGAACCTCTTTGCATATATGGATAAGCATGAGATCCATCCGGATTCCTGCTACGGGATGCACCTTCTCTCAACACTTGAGACTGGCAAGCTCGCCATTAACGATACGAACATGATGGCAGGTTGGCAGCCGTTTGAGGTCATCCTTCACGGACGCGGCGGTCACGGCTCACGTCCTGACCAGTCCGTTTCACCGATAGATGCGTTCGCAGCCATCTATGCCGGAATGGAGGGCATCCGACTCAGGAAGATAGACCCATACAAGACCTTGACCTATTCCATAGGCAAGCTGCAGAGCGGGCTTCAGGGTAATGTCATACCTGACGACTGCGTATTTGCAGGGACCATGAGGACTTTCGACAGAAACGGAGCCGGCATGGTGTGGTATGACGAATTCAAGAAGCTGATCGAAGATACAGCTGATGCATACGGATGCACAGCCGAGTTCGTAAGCTATCCTCTTCCGGGATATGCGGTCATAAACAATCCTGAATGCGCTCAGTTCGCAAGAAAGGTGATCGGTGCCGAGATTGGTTCGGACAGCGTGATCGATGACGCAGAGCCTTGGATGGCTTCGGAAAGCTATGCAAGATACCTGCTTCAGTGGCCTGGCGTGTTTGGATTCCTCGGCATGAAGAATCCTGACAAGGGCGTGGGAGCGGCACATCACAACAGGTTCTTTGACATCGATGAAGACGTGCTCATCAAGGGTGCAACTGCAGCTGCTACATATGCTCTGGAGTTCCTTAAGGCGGGTCCGGACACATCAAAGATGCCGAAGATGACTCATGTCGAGATCCTTCGTTCAGAGGAATGCTTCGATGACCTCAGGAACCTTTACGGTATCGAGGAATAAGTCGGCAGTCTGATACACTGCGTATATCAAAAGACGATCCGGGACACTCGTCCCGGATCGATTTTCTTTTGTCTATTCTTTATTGTCCTTTATGACACCCTTGAGATCAAAGGAAGGGATAAAGCTTTCGCTTGCTGCGCCGCCTTCCTGAATGAAGCCGTTTTCAATTCCGATATCTATTGCGTAGTCGACCACGTCATTGTACTCGTATTCAGTAAGTGTTCGGTCGATCTCTGGATACCCGGACAGGTCGGTGCACGGAGTGTACTGGCTCATAATGCTTATGAATATACTGTCGCCGTATCTTTCGTGGAGGTAATCAAGGATCTCCTTCGACTCTTCCGTGTGGCCGGGGAGTATGAGGTGTCTGACTATTACGCCTTTCTTCATGATGCCGTCATCATCAAAAACCGGCTCAGGACACTGCCTTACCATCTCATCAAGACACCGCTTAGCCCACATGACATAGTCAGGGCAGGCAGAGTACCTTTTGGCACTCTCATCGAATATGTATTTGAAGTCGGGCAGCCATATGTCCACAAGGCCCTCCAGAGATTTGATGACTTCAGGTCTTTCATAGGAGGATGTGTTGTAGACCACAGGGATCCTGAGCCCAAGTTTTTTCGCTTTTTCAAGGCACGGGATGATCTGAGGAACATAATGGGTGGGAGTTACCAGGTTGATATTAAGTGCACCCTGCTCCTGAAGTTCAAGAAAAATCTCTGTCAGTCTCTCACTCGTGATCAGCTTTCCGAAGCCTCCGGTAGAAATGTCCTTGTTCTGACAGAAGACGCATTTCATGTTGCAGCCGGAAAAGAATACAGTCCCGCTTCCTTTATCTCCTGAGATGCACGGCTCCTCCCAGAAATGGAGGGCCCGCCTTGCTATCTTTATCTGATCCGGCATGGAACAGTATCCGACACCAATGCTTCGATCCACCGAGCAGTTTCTCGGACAGAGGTCACAGATTGCCATCAGAGGTCTATCTCCAGTGATACGGGACAGTGGTCCGAACCGTATACATCAGTCAGTATATCGGCTGCGTTTATATTCTTTCTCAGTGAATCTGAAACGACAAAATAGTCGATGCGCCATCCGGCATTCTTTTCTCGCGCCTTGAAGCGGTAGCTCCACCAGGAATAGATGCCTTCTCTGTCGGGATAAAGGAATCTGAAAGAGTCGGTATGGCCGGATTCTACCAGCTCGGTAAACTTGCCGCGCTCCTGGTCCGAGAAGCCGGCATTGCCGCGGTTTGTCTTCGGGTTCTTAAGATCGATCTCATTATGGGCAACATTGAGGTCGCCGCACAGTATGACGGGCTTGGTCTCTTCCAGGCGGAGGATATACCGTCTTAGCTTGTCCTCAAAGTCCATCCTGTAGTCTATCCTTGCAAGACCTTCCTGCGCGTTTGGCGAGTAGCAGCAGATGAGATAGAAACCGTCATATTCAAGGGTGATCAGCCTTCCTTCGTCGTCAGTATAGTCATCCATTCCGAATCTTGCCGACAAAGGTTCCTTCCTTGCAAATACTGCCGTACCGGAATAGCCTTTCCTTACTGCGCTGTTCCAGTACTGGTAATAGCCGGGAGCCTCGACCTTTATCTGCTCCGGCTGGAGCTTGGTCTCCTGAAGGCAGACGAAGTCTGCGTCGACGGAGTTGAAGAAGTCCATGAAGCCCTTTTCCATACAGGCTCTCAGACCGTTTACATTCCAAGAAATCAGTTTCATTTTTACACCTCGATCCGTATTAAGGAGATTATACCCCGACCTGCGGCCTGTTTTCAACAGCCTTGTATACGGGTGCCTTGGGTGGTATAATCTAAACAAGAAAAAAACGGATGGAGATAACATATAATGGGCGTACCTAGCGATAAAAGACGGGGCTTGGAAGGTCTTGTAAAGTACCTTCCTTATCTTGAGGAACTCACAGCAGAGAGAGTCTGCCATTGGATGACAGAGACAGATGAGAACGGAGTTGAGCAGACATATCCTACATATGAGGATACATTCATAGAGTTTGTTGATCATGCATACAATGAGGGACTGTTGGAGATCGAATATATAAAGATCATCTCTGAGAAGGCAGAACCGGGACTTGAGATAGAGGCACTTATCTACGGTGTTGACTCCGCAGATTATGAGTTCACGATGGCTCTTCTCACTTTCCTCGTGGTCCAGGAAAACTACAACCCGGGCGTGTGGGCAACAGCAGTTTCACAGAATCTGTTCACACCGATCATAAGACACGTTGCGGATCTTCTTGATGAGGACTAAGGAATCTACTATTCAACAGACAGAAATGATCAGAGCAGCCCAGAGGATCTCTGGGCTGTTTAGTTTTTTTATTGTTTAAACAGAAGTGAATTAAGCACATTGTAATATATGGTTGAAACAACAGAAAAAAAGATTTAGAATACTTTTATACCATTAGATGGTTTGGGACATAAAAAACAAGGAGGTCTGACTATGGACTATGTAGCAAGAGCTAAAGAAATATTCCCATATGTGCAAGAAAAAAGAAGGACGGTCCATAGCTGGGCCGAGACCGGATTTGATCTTGAAAAGACGTATGCGCATGTTGACGGAGAACTGACTCGGATGGGGATCCCACACCATAAAGTGGGAAGATGCGGCATTGTAGCCGAAATCGGAAAAGGCGATAACTGTGTTCTTCTGAGAGCAGATATGGACGCTCTTCCGATGAAGGAAGAGACCGGTCTTCCGTTTGCCTGCACGACGGGAAAGGGGACACACTCCTGCGGACATGACTGCCATACGGCTATGCTTCTTGGTGCAGCAAAGCTGCTCAAAGAAAACGAAGCTGAACTCAAGGGAACAGTAAAGCTTATGTTCCAGCCTGCAGAGGAACTTCTCCAGGGAGCATTGGACATGATCGGTGCGGGTCTCCTGGAGGAGAAACCGATTCCTTCAGCAGCCTTTGCAACACATGTCGCCGTTGCAGGAGAAGATACCAGAGTCGGTGTGATAAAGCATGCCAGAGGACCGGCACTGTATTCAGGCGATGCAATAAAGATAGAGGTAATAGGAAAGCAGTCTCACGGAAGCATTCCGTACAAGGGCATAGATGCCATTAATATCGCTGCCCACATTGTCATAGCGCTCAATGAGATACTGTCAAGAGAAGTCTATTCAGAAGATTCATGTGTCGTGCTCGTAGGAAAGATAAGCGGAGGCGACACGGTCAATACGACTCCGGGTCACGCCGAACTGGAAGTCTCTGTCAGGGCACAGACTGAGGAGATGAGAAACTTCCTCAAGCAGAGAGTCAAGGAGATAAGCGAGAATGTGGCAAGGACGTTCAGGGGAGAGGCAAAGGTCACTTTCGTGTACGGAATAGCTCCTATGTTCTGCGACGAGAGAATAGCTGATCTGGCCGACAAGTATATCGGGGAACTCGGTTTTGAAACAGTGGTCACCAAAATATCGGGCGGAACGGAAGACTTCACCGCAGTAACGCAGAAGATACCTGCAGTCATGCTGAATCTTGGAGCCGGATGTATCCGGGACGGATATGTGAAAGGTGTTCATAACCCCGGAATGATAGTGGATGAGGATGTCCTTCCTGTGGGAGTCCGGGTCTATTGCCAGTGCGCAACAAGATATCTTGAAGAACACGCTTGATTTATTCGGGGCAGCGGAAGCTGCCCTTGATCATATCTATAAAGAACACGATTTGGAGAAAAAGATGACAGATAACATGGAATGGACACGCGAGCCGAAAGAATACAGTATATCATCTGAAAAGATCGAGATCGTCACACAGCCTCACACGGATCTCTGGCAGAGGACGTATTATCACTTCAGGAATGATAACGCACCGGTGCTGCAGACAGAGACTGATGAACAGTATTTCTCCTTCAGCGTAAAGACGGATTTTTCTGATGCCGGCCACAGATTCGACCAGTGCGGTATCGTCATGTACCTCGATTCAGAGAACTGGCTGAAGGCCTCAGTCGAGTATGAGAACGATAACTTTCGGCATCTTGGATCAGTGGTCACGAATCACGGATATTCCGATTGGGCGACCACAGCCATAAGCGCTGGAGTGAGACAGATGTGGTACAGGTTCAGCCGCAGGGAAGATGACTACTGCATAGAATGCTCTCTTGATGGAGTAAGCTATTCTCAGATGAGAGTGTGCCACATGTGGGAGGGAGCAGAGAAGATACGCTTCGGTATCTACGCATGCAGTCCTGAGGATTCTTCCTTCAAGGCGGTTTTCACTGATATGAACAAGACAGATTGTATGTGGAAGGCTCATGACGGTCAACGGCCTGATCGGTAAAAATAGAAAAGGAGAAGCAAAAGCTTCTCTTTTTTTCTTTTTATGGCGGTGTAGAAGTAGTATAATTACTGTATTCGCGTGTTTAAGAGGTAGAATGCAATGTACGACTTTATAAATAAGAACAGGTGGACGACCTTGGTGGCCGGTTCGCTTGCAACTTTTGTCAGCATGTTTCCGGCTGTCTGGAGCATCTTTCAGCGGGCAGCAAGCGAGGCATACGGGATTACGCTCACCCAGAGCGCCAACGTCTTTTCCTTCACGATAGCCTTTTACGGACTTTTTTGCCTTATAGGCGGAAAGCTTCAGGAGATGTTCCCTCCGAGGCTGGTGTTCATGGTGGGAGCGGTGATAATGTCGTTAAGTTTTCTGTCACTGTATCTCATAAGGGGAACGGTCAGCCCGGTGGTCATATATGCCCTTCATTCATTTCTTTTCGGATTCGGCTGCGGCATCAACAATCCGGCTTTCACCACTCCGATGCTTAGATGGTACGCGGACAAGAACGGCTTCGCCATTGGCGTAACCTATGCGGTATCGCGGGCCATGCTTGTGGGAGAGACCTACATAGGCAACTGGTTGCTCTCGTCCTTCGGGATCCACAGGGCAATGCTGATCATAGGCATCGTGACGATGGCCGTGATGGTTCTGTGCGCACCCACTGTCATAAATCCCAGCGATGAATACATCAGGCGGATGGTGGCCAAGGCCAATGCACAGAGCAGCGGAAGCTCTGCGGCAAGGGGAACGGTGGATTTCTCCACAGGCGAGATGCTTAGAACCGTGCAGTATTATCTGATGCTTTTCTGCGGCATTTTCGCAACGCCGGCCTATCTGTTGATGGCGTCCAGCATCGTTACTTTCGGACAGACCAGAGGCCTGAGCGAGAATGCTGCCGTCACGGCGGTAGCCATTGCGACCGCAGGCTCGGCATTTGCAAAGTTCTTTGTCCCGTCAGTATCAGACAAGGTAGGAAGAAAGAAAAGTGCACTGGTCATACTGACGATCATGCTCGTATCCGCCGTGCTGCTTTGGAAGAGCAGGGGACTTGCAGTGGTGATCACCTATGCATTCCTCTATTCGGCATATGACGGCTTCTATTCGCTGGTGCCACCGATCACCAACGACATGTTCGGTTTCAGGTATTCCGGCTCAAACGTAGCCTTTGTAAGTCTGTTCAACACGATAGCGTCATTTGCCACTCCGTTCCGGTTTACGGTGTTGCACTCAAGGTTTGGAGATGACACTGTCCATTATCTCGGCATCGTCACCTGTGCGCTTGCACTTGTCTGCATGGCACTGCTCAAGACGGACACTTCGCACCTGAAGTCATCAGATGATATATAGAAAATGCAACTGATCAGTCCCGGGCTTAGGTCCGGGATCAGTTTTTATGATATAATAGGACATATTAAAGAATTGGAAGCTAAGATGGACAAAAAGGGAAAAGGAAAAGAAAGCATAATCCTGATAGTCACCATAATCCTCTCGGCGATTTACATAATTCTGGGAAACAGGGCCTCGGCCGGCCGGCTGAAGGAAATGACACGGATGTCCGATCAGTCCAGACCGGTAAGACTCAGGGTGGTCGATGTCATGGATGAACACTACGAGCAGACGATGTACCCCGGAGTTCAAAGCCGGGATCAGGTGGTGCTGTTTACGGCAAAGTTCACCGGAGGGCTCAGAAGAGGAGAAGAGGTCTTCGCGATACAGGTCATAGATCTGTATTACGATGACTATACCCCCATGGTGAAGAGCGGAGACAGGATAGTCGCATATGAAAACAGATACCGGGAAGCTCCCGGCGTAGGCTACATGTTCAGCCGGTACACAAGGACAGGGTTCCTGGTCTTTCTCGGGGCTGCCTTTGCTGCGGCACTTGTGCTGCTCGGAAGGAAAAAGGGAGTCAGGACCCTCATAAGCCTGTCTTTTACCATCCTGGCAGTATTCCTGGTATTCATTCCCCGGGCGATAACGGGAGCAAACATATATCTGTGGACGCTTTCCTGCGGCATATTTATCATAATAATGACCATGCTGGTCAATAACGGCATCGCCCTGAAGAGCATGACTGCCTGCATCGGATGCGTAAGCGGAGTTGCCGTTGCCGGACTGATAACGCTCATTGCGGACAGGCGGATGCACATGACCGGCTTCATAAACGAGGAATCCATCTATCTGCTGGGAGTTAACGGTCAGATAGACCTGAGGGCGGTGATGTTTGCTGGAATAGTGTTTGGATCGATCGGAGCCGTCATGGACGTCGCGGTGTCGCTGTCGTCGTCACTGTATGAGATCAGGGAGCAGGCTCCCGACATTGAAACGTCCCGGCTCATAAAGAGCGGGCTCGTAATCGGACAGGACATGATGGGCACCATGTCCAATACGCTGATCCTTGCCTACATAGGCTCCTCGCTCACCATCGCCATGCTCCTGACGGCCTACAATACCAATTCCATGCTTGCACTGTTCAACAGCGAGATGATACGGGCTGAGCTGCTTCAGGCTCTTGCGGGAAGCATAGGCATCCTGCTGACCATTCCGCTCACGTCCCTGATCTGCGGATTGTTATATACAAAGGATAAATAGAAGAAAGCCATCGGCACACTGCTTGGGTGACCGATGGCTGTATTTTTTTGTCACATCATGACCAGATCACCCAGATGAGTATATATCCGGTGAGGACCGCCACGAGAGTGAACGGAACGCCTATGGACATGAATTTCTTTGCAGAGACCTCGTATCCTTCCTTCCTGAGGATTCCACCTGCGGCGATGTTCGCCGAGGCTCCTACAGGGGTTATGTTTCCGCCGAGCGTTGCTCCTGCGAGAAGACCGAAGTAGAGTATCAGAGGGTCGATTCCAAGCCTTGCCGCGATGCCGCTGACGACAGGAAGCATGGTGGCGACATACGGTATGTTGTCGATGAAGGCCGATACTATGACCGAGAACCACACCAGTACCGTATATATGAAGAACAGGTTGTCTCCGCTGAAACGCACGAACAGGTTGCTCAGATCATCTATGAAGCCCACGTTGGTGATGCCGTGGATGATTATGAACAGTCCGCTGAGCAGAAGCAGGGTCGAGAAGTCGATCGCGAAGATCGCCTGCTGGAACCTTGTGATGGTCTCTCTTCTAACCATCTCATATATCAGCGTTATCGCGAAGAAGATCATGCATATGACGCCGTTGGTGATCGAAGGCTTGTTTGGAACAAAAGAAGCGATGATAAGCGCCAGGACCGTTCCCAGAAGCGTGATCGAAGGGAAATAATCCTTGACCGGCGTTATCGGTGACGAATCGATCCTGTTCTTCTCGTTCCTGAATATGTACATAAGCACCGGAATGGTGGCCAGAGCGCCCCGTTCCACTACGAAGAACATTCCCAGCTTGCCTCTCATGAAGAAGAAGTCCATGAAGTCCATGCCGGCATAACCGCCCAGCAGAATGCTGGTCGTGTCGCCGACGAGGGTGGCAGCGCCCTGAAGGTTGGAGGACACGGCCACGGTGAGAACGGTATCTACCGGTGAGACGTTAAACTTCTTGGCAATCTCCAGAGCTATCGGAGCGACCATCAGGACGGTGGCGACATTGTCTATGAATGCGCTGACGAATCCCGAGAAGAGGGCGAGAGCGATGAAGATCAGCTTTACGCTTTTGAGCCTGTTGACGAGTATGTCGGCTATCCTTGCAGGCATCCTGGACTCGATGCAGAGGTAGACAGTGCCCATAGTGCCCCGGAGCATCATTATGACGTTCCAGTCCACGGCCCCGATCGCCTCGCTGAAGGGCATGACGCCCATAAGGATGAATACGGCAGCGACCGCTATCGCTATGTACTGCCTGTATTTCGGGACGGCGAGCATCCCTATATATGTTGCTACGAAGAGCAATATCACTATTGTTTTCATTATTTCTCCAGAATATATAAAAAAAACAAGACAATACTGCCAATAAAGCAGTAAAAGTCTTGCACTTTAAACACACCGCGGGCTTTTGCCGTACTGACGCGAGTGTGTACGAAAGATTCGCATGCTACTCCCTTTTAAGCACGGTTAGTATTCTATCAACTGAAACAGGGCTTGTCAATGATTTTGTTGATTCGGCAAATGAATTACGGGCTCTGCGGTCCTATTTCATAAACAGTCTGACTGTGGTATCATTATCCTGGACGCATATGACCATGCGGCTCTCAGGCCTGCGATATTGATTGAAGAACGGGCCTGTATATGGTATAATTATTCAGTTATAAACTACATCATCAGAAGATGATTTCGGGAGCGGTGAATTGAGGATTTTAGGTATAGACCCGGGCTATGCGATAGTAGGATACGGCGTTCTGGATTTCGAGAAGAACAAGTTCCATACGGTCGTCTACGGAGCGATAACCACCGATGCGCATACTGACTTTCAGGACAGGCTCACAGAGGTCTACGATCAGGTCAATGAGGTCATCAGGATCTCCAACCCTGAAGCCCTGGCCATAGAAAAGCTGTTCTACACTACCAACCAGAAGACAGTCATACAGGTCGCACAGGCAAGAGGCGTGATCCTCCTCCGGGCGGCAAAGAACGGCCTGCCGGTCTACGAATACACTCCTCTCCAGATCAAGCAGTCAGTCACAGGATACGGAAAGGCAGTCAAGAAGCAGGTGCAGGAGATGACCAAGACCATACTGAAGCTTGACAGCATACCGAAGCCTGACGATACGGCTGACGCACTGGCGGTAGCCATCTGCCACGGCTATTCGTACAGATCCAAACTGTTCACCCAGATAGGAAAGACATTATGATTTACTCTCTCAGAGGAACATTACTGGAAAAGAACATCGACAATATCGTGGTCGATGTGAACGGGATCGGCTTTAAGGTCAACGTCCCGATCAGCATATCCCTTCCGGCTACCGGAGAGGAATGCATGATATATACATACATGAGCGTCAAGGAGGATGCAATGGACCTGTTCGGCTTTGCCGACAGGGCCTCCAGAGAGACCTTCGAAACTCTCATAAGCGTGTCCGGAGTCGGTCCCAAGGCCGGACTGGCGATACTGTCTGTCATGACGCCGAGAAGCATAGCCCTTGCAATAGCAAGCGGGGACTACAAGGCCTTTACGGCGGCGAACGGAGTCGGACCGAAGGTCGCCCAGAGGATAACTCTCGAGCTCAAGGGCAAGTTCTCCAACGCAGCCTTTGAAGGCACCGAAGACGTGACGGCCGTAGCATCTGCCGCATCTTCCGCAGGAAACGTGAGCCAGGCCATCAGTGCCCTTGTGGCGCTGGGATATACCCAGAGCCAGGCTGCCCTTGCGGTCTCAAGGCTGGATCAGACACTGGACGTTCAGACGCTCATCAAGCAGGCACTCAGACTCATTGCCGGAGGTAAGTTTTAAATGAACAAGATGGAATTCCGGGACAAGGAAAGACTGGTATCCACGCAGTCCATCAGTGAGGACATGGATACCGATGTTTCCCTCAGACCGAAGACACTGTCGGAATACATTGGACAGGAAAAGATCAAGGACAATCTGACCATTTACCTCAGAGCGGCAAAGATGCGCGGAGAGGCGATGGACCACGTGCTGCTCTACGGACCTCCTGGACTCGGCAAGACTACCCTTGCAGGCGTCATAGCCAACGAAATGGGAGTGAACATCAGGGTCACCAGCGGACCTGCAATAGAAAAGCAGGGAGACCTTGCAGCCATCCTCACCAACCTCGATGAGGGAGACGTCCTCTTCATAGATGAGATCCACAGGCTTCCCAGACAGATAGAGGAGATACTCTATCCTGCGCTGGAAGACTACTCGCTGGACATCATAGTGGGCAAGGGACCTTCGGCACAGTCGATAAGGCTGGATCTGCCGAGATTCACTCTTGTCGGAGCCACGACGAGAGCCGGACAGCTTTCCAGCCCTCTCAGGGACAGGTTTGGAGTGATACTCAAGCTTGAGATGTACACTCACGAGGAGCTTGCGAGGATAATAACCCGTTCCGCGGGCATCCTGGACATAGCCATCACCCATGAGGGCGCGCTCACCCTTGCAAGGTGTTCGAGAGGAACACCTCGTGTTGCCAACAGGCTGCTCAGGAGGGCAAGGGATTTCGCTCAGGTGAGCGGAAACGGCATTATCGATGAGGAGATCGCCAATGATGCGCTCAAGCGCATGGACATAGACTTCCTTGGGCTCGATGCCATGGACAGGAACGTGATGAGGGCCATCATGACCATGTACCAGGGCGGACCGGTCGGCCTTGAGACACTGGCGGCCACCATCGGTGAGGAGTCGGTCACCATCGAAGACGTATGCGAGCCTTATCTCATGCAGCTGGGATTCCTTTCCAGGACTCCGAAGGGCAGGATCGTGACACAGCTCGCCTACGATCACATGGGAATAAAGAACCCGAAGACGGATCAGACCGTTTATCAGCAGACACTGCGGGATATCGAACGGGACGAATGACACAGCGGACAATTACGGTAAGACATATATGAGAGCAGACAACAGATGGAAGGATTACAGGCTCCTCGACGCGACCGAAGGCTACAGGCTGGAGAGCTGGGGAGGAGTTATCCTTGCGCGCCCCGATCCCCAGGTCGTATGGAAGTTCGAAAGAAAGAGCGAGCTGTGGGAGAAGGCGCACCGGATATATCACAGATCCTCACGGGGTGGAGGACACTGGGAATACAGGAAGAAGTTTCCCCAGCAGTGGAACATCAAGTACGGTGATATGACCTTCAAGGTGTCTCCGACCGGCTTCAAGCACACCGGACTGTTTCCTGAACAGGCTGTGAACTGGGATGAATATGCCCGCATGATAAAGAAGGAAAAGAGAGAGATAAACGTACTCAACCTTTTCGCATATACCGGCGGAGCGACGCTGGCCTGCGCGGCTGCAGGAGCAAAGGTATGCCATGTCGATTCTTCCAAGGGCATGGTGAACTGGGGCAAGGAGAATGCCCGGCTGTCCTCCATGTCAGACAGGCCGATAAGATGGATCGTTGACGACTGCATCAAGTTCGTGCAGAGAGAGATCAGAAGAGGGGTCAGATACGACGGGATCATAATGGATCCGCCCAGCTACGGCAGAGGGCCGAACGGGGAGGTCTGGAAGCTGGAAGAAAACATATTCGAGCTGCTGGAGATCTGCACCAAGGTGCTCTCGGATGATCCGCTTTTCGTGGCGGTAAACAGCTATACCACCGGAGTTTCGCCTTCGGTAATGGAATACATGCTTTCTGTCCTCATGAAGGACAGGATTGACGGCACAGTGAGTGCCGATGAGATAGGATTAACGGTAGAATCGACCGGAATGCCTCTTCCGTGCGGAAACACGGCATTCTGGAAGAAGAAGGAGATATAGGATATGTCTGTTATGCTTGATGCCAGAGACGTCTGGTTCAGTTATGATGGAAATGAGAAGTGGGCCCTCGAGGGGATTAACCTTCAGGTCGAAAAGGGAGAGTTCGTTGCGGTGCTCGGCATGAACGGCTGCGGAAAGTCGACCCTTGCGAAGCACTTCAATGCAATACTCCTGCCGACCAAAGGAGATGTGCTGGTCGAGGACATGAACACCAAGAAAGACGAGCTTCTGTTTGATATAAGGCAGAAGGTCGGAATGGTGTTCCAGAATCCTGACAACCAGATCGTTGCCACGGTGGTGGAGGAAGATGTTGCCTTTGCACTGGAGAACATCGGCGTTCCTACGGACGAGATAAGGGAGAGGATAGATGACGCCATGAAGAAGGTCGGCATCTACGAGCTCAGGAACAAGGCACCTCACAATCTTTCCGGAGGACAGAAGCAGAGAGTCGCCATTGCAGGCATCATCGCAATGAGACCTGACTGCATAGTGCTCGATGAGCCTACGGCAATGCTGGATCCATCCGGAAGACAGAGCGTAATGGAGACCATAAAGAACCTGAATTCAGAGTTCGGGATCACCATCGTCCTGATCACGCACCATATGGACGAGGCGGCCCAGGCAGACAGAGTGGTCGTCATGCATCAGGGAAAGATAGAGAAGGTCGGCACGCCGAAGGAGATATTCTCACAGGTGGAATGGGTCCAGAGCCTCGGACTTGACGTGCCGCAGACAAGCGAGCTTGAGCATGAGCTCAACAAGCTCGGATATGATCTTTCAACGGAGGCCATCTCGATAGATGAGTGTGCCGCACAGTTATACAGCTTTTTGGAGGAATGATGTCTGTACTAAAGATTGAGAATCTCTCATATGTGTATAATCAGGGCATGCCCAACGAGACCGTTGCCCTGCACGATATCAACCTCGAGATCGAGGAAGGGACCTTCGTCGGAATCATCGGCCACACAGGTTCGGGCAAGAGCACGTTCATAAGCCACCTGAACGGACTGACAAAGCCGCAGACAGGCAGGATCTTTCTTGACGGAAAGGATATATGGACGGAGTTTGAAGACATCAGACAGGTTAGATTCAACGTCGGCCTGGTGTTCCAGTATCCTGAGTACCAGCTCTTTGAGGAGACCTGTTACAAGGACATCGCCTTCGGCCCGAAGAACATGGGCCTAGATGACGAGGAGATAGACAGAAGGGTAAGGATGGCAGCAGAATTCTGCGGAATAGACGAGAAGATGCTGGAAGGATCTCCGTTCGACCTGTCCGGAGGACAGAAGAGGAGAGTTGCCATCGCAGGCATAATCGCAATGCAGCCCAGAGTCCTGGTGCTCGATGAGCCTTGTGCCGGACTTGACCCTGTGGGAAGGGAGATGATCCTCAACCAGGTCAAGAATTACCATCAGAAGACAGGCGGAACGGTCATACTGGTCTCCCACTCGATGGAGGACATCGCCAATTACGCTGACAAGGTCATCGTGATGGAAAAGGGCGAGATATATAAATACGCGGACACTGCTGAAGTGTTTGCGGATGCCGAGAACCTTTCAAGGATGGGGCTGGGCATACCTGCGATCACAAAGGTGTTCCTGAAGCTTAGGGAACTCGGTGCGGATATCGATACCGATGTCTACACAATACCGTATGCGGTCAAGACGCTCTTGGCGTATAAAGCAAGGAAGGGAGGTGCCGGAGAATGATAAAGGATATTACCATAGGCCAGTATTTCCCTGGAGACAGCCCGCTTCACAGACTGGACCCAAGGCTGAAGATACTGCTGATCATCGTGTATATCGTCGTGCTCTTCATGAGCACCAACCTGGTGGGCCTTGCCGCATCCGGCATTTTCGTGATTGCAATGTATCTCATTTCGAAGATACCGCTCAAGGTGCTTAGAAAGAGCCTGAAGCCGATACTGCCACTCATCGTGTTCACGGTGGTACTGAACCTGTTCTTCATAAAGGGCGAGGGAGCTCCTGTCATAAGCGTATGGAAGCTCTCCATCTACAAGGAAGGACTGCTGTTCTGTCTCGTAATGGTAATGAGGATCATATTCCTCATCTGCGGCACATCGCTGCTGACATACACGACGAGCACGATCACGCTGACTGACGGTCTTGAGTCGCTGATGAAGCCTCTGAAGGTCGTTCATTTCCCGGCTCATGAGATGTCGATGATGATCACGATAGCATTGAGGTTCATACCTACCCTTGTCGAGGAGACTGACAAGATTATGTCTGCCCAGAAGAGCCGCGGCGCCCTTCTTGATTCCGGAACCTTCAAGGAAAAGGTACAGGCAATGATCCCTATACTCATCCCTCTGTTCATCTCTGCCTTCAGGAGAGCCGAAGAGCTTGCAACTGCCATGGAGTGCAGATGCTACAGGGGCGGGGACGGAAGGACGAGCCTGAGACAGTTGAAGATCACAGGAAGCGACATTGCCTCCACGATCGCATGCGTTGTCATATTTGCAGCCATCCTCTACATGAAGAGGATATTCCCGCGGGTAGTCTGATGAACATACTCTTGAAGCTGTCCTTTGACGGGACCGCATATCACGGCTGGCAGATCCAGGAGAACGCCCTGAGCGTGTTCCGGATGCTCCAGACGGCACTGGAAAAGGTGCTCGGATACCATGCTGACATACACGGCTGTTCAAGGACCGACAGCGGTGTCCACGCCAGGGTCTACTGTGCCAATTTCATCAGCGAGAAGGAAATGACGGACAAGGATCTGTTCAAGCTCCCTCTTGCGCTCAACCGGAACCTTCCTGAGGACATCAGGGTAAATGAAGCGGTGAGGGTCAGCGATGACTTTCACGCAAGATACTCACGGAAGGGAAAGGAGTATACATACTATATCCTTAACAGCCGCATCGACGATCCGTTTACGGACAGATACTATCACAGGATATCTGCAAAGCTGGATGAGCAGGCGATGGACACGGCGGCATCCAAGCTGGTCGGTACCCATGATTTCAGAACGTTCATGGCTGCCAAGAGCAAGATAGTCGACTGTACCAGGACCGTTTATTCACGGAGCGTGACGAGAGACGGTGACATGATCAGATTCAGGATATCCGCGGACGGATACCTGTACAACATGGTAAGGATAATGGCCGGCACACTGATAAAGGTGGGACTTGGCAACATTAAAGCAGAAGACATCGAGGAGATCATAGCTGCCTGCGACAGGTCAAAGGCAGGTTATACCGCTCCTGCAAAGGGGCTTTTCCTCACGGACATATTCTACGATCCTGAGGTTTTTATCTGAAGAAATGAGCGGAAAGCACGTCAATCACCGGCAACTGGTGAAGGAAAACAGAAAAAGAAGGAAAAAGAGAAAGGTCATCAGCGGTCTGCTGATAGCCCTTGTTACCCTTATCCTGGTCTATTTCACCGGCATCTATGGAACGTCGCTGGCGTATTTCGGCGATTTCCTTTCTTCTGGAATGACACTGGTCCAGTTCGGAAAGGGCTGGCCGGTAGAAAAGGACATGACGGGACTAAGACAGGCCGAAAAGATGGGTACCGGACTGGCCGTGCTCACTGACGACCAGATGCTTGTGTATTCACCTACAGCCAAGCAGGTGATGGCATACAGCCACTCAATGTCAAACCCGGCCATAGCCGTATCTTCGACCAGAGCTGTCCTATACGATCTGGACGAGACGACCTTCAAGGTC
The DNA here is from genome assembly GCA_964507095.1 of uncultured Oscillospiraceae bacterium. Classification (GTDB taxonomy): domain Bacteria; phylum Bacillota; class Clostridia; order Oscillospirales; family Ruminococcaceae; genus RGIG3102. Next base: position 32,323 of record CAZDOS010000014.1, read on the forward strand.
ATGAACGGACATAACATGCTGTTCCAGCAGGAAATGGACAACAGCATCATTCATATCGCAATATCCAATTCCAACAGGATAGCGGTAACGACCCATTCATCAACGCATAACGGTGAAGTCACGGTCTTCAATTACAACATGAACAGGAGATTTACCTGGTACTGCGCCAAGGGGTACCCGATATATTCACGGATATCCTCCAACGGGAAAAGGCTGGCAGTCTCTACCGTCAATACGCGGGGCGGGCTCCTGGAGAGCAGCATATATATCCTGGACGGGGCGGAAAACAAGGAGCTTTACAGCATTGACAGCGGCAGCTTCCCGATGTACATGACTTTTCTCAAGGACAGGGAACTGCTGATAGGCTACTCCGGAAAGATAGTTCTCTGGGATATCGACGGCAACACCCAGAAGGCCGAGTATTCCCTCAACGGATATCTCCAGGCGATCGATTACCACAATCAGACGGTCGCCCTTGTAGTGGGAAGCATGGATGAAAACCGGCCGGCTACTCTCATACTCCTTGACAGTTCTCTGAACCAAAAGGGCACGGCACGGCTGAATGAGGGAGCAAAGGATATTCTCATAAACAAATCCAGGGTATATGTCCTGGGAATCAATACACTTTACGAATTTGACAAAGACCTGAATCTCATGAGCACAACGGGAACCGGAAGGCTGACGAGAAAGCTGGCGGATTTCCGCGGAGTGAAGCTCATAGATTCAACAGGCATAAAGAAGGTCGAAAGGACCGACAAGAAGGATTGATCATGGATTTATCAACAGTAACGACTTTCATAAGCAGCCACGTGCCACTGGTGATCGACATTGCACTAGTCATCGTGCTCATCATTTGTGCCGTCAGAGGATACATAACAGGTTTTCTCGCCTCGGCGTTTGACCTTTTGGGAAGCCTGGGCGGAGTGATCGGAGCGTGGTATGTTTCAAGCCACTATACCAAGACCATCTTTGATTCCTTTTTGAGGGACACCATGATAGACAGGTCTTACAACTATCTGGTCAAGACTGCCGAAGGCATGGGCACTGCCGTCAAGGAGATAGATGTCGGCACCGCCCTCACGGGAGTGCTGGGCAACTGGTTCAACACATTTGCAGAGAACGTGATACAGAGAGCGCAGGGGACTCTTTCCACCATGCTGACTCCGACAATGGATTCAGCGGTATATCTGGTGGATGAGTTCGTTTCCCCGATCGTTGTCTCTGTAATGTCACTGATTATCTTCATAGTATGCTTTCTGATAATAAAGGTAGTGTGTTCACTGCTCTCCAATCTGACAAAGGGTGTCAACGAGGTACCGGTCATCGGAACAGCCAACCAGGCATTGGGTTTTGTCGCCGGAGTCGTGATAGGTGTCGTATATATCATACTATTATCATTTTTATTCAGTATAATAGTCATGGTAACAAAGGATTCACTTACACACTTCAACGGCCGGATACTTTCGCAGAGCATAATCCTGCGACTGACGGCGTTCCTGAATCCATTCTTACAATAAGAGAGGAATGATAACTTGAAACTATGTGAAAGATGCGGAAAGCGTCCTGCGGTAGTTTTCGTACAGACTACCGAAAACGGGCAGCCTGTAAGCAAGGGCTATTGCCTGTCATGTGCCAGAGAACTCGGCTTCAAACCTGTTGACGATGTCATGAAGCAGATGGGCATAGACGACAATATGCTCAAGAACATGACCGAGCAGATGGACCGGTATCTGGACGAGCTCGGTGAAGACGGCCTTGCCAACATGATGAATTACGGAGGAATGTCCAACGAGGACGATTATGAGGACTTTGAGCCCGGCGGATCGTCCACCATTCCTTTTGCCTCAAACAACGAGCAGGGCAGGAGAGACAGAAAGGCAAAGAACAAGAGAAAGTTCCTTGACCGGTACTGCGAAAACATCACAAACAAGGCTAAAGAGGGAAAGATCGACAACATCATCGGCAGAAAGGATGAGATCTACAGGACCATCCAGATACTCTGCCGCAGACAGAAGAACAACCCTTGCCTCATCGGTGAGGCCGGTGTAGGTAAAACAGCCATCGCTGAGGGCATAGCCCTGCGGATAGTCAGGGACGAAGTGCCGCGGAAGCTCAAGGGCAAGGAGATATATCTTGTCAACATGACAAACCTGGTCGCAGGCACTCAGTTCAGGGGCCAGTTCGAATCAAGGGTCAAGAGCCTTATCAGCGAAGTCAAGGAAAACGGAAACATAATACTGTTCATCGATGAGATCCACACCATTGCCGGTGCAGGAGACGCAGAGGGCTCGATGAATGCGGGTAACATCCTCAAGCCTGCTCTCTCAAGAGGAGAGATCCAGGTGATCGGAGCGACGACATTCAATGAGTACAGAAAGTACATCGAAAAGGATGCCGCTCTCGAAAGAAGGTTCCAGCCTGTCACGGTCAATGAGCCTTCAATTTCGGATACCATCGACATCATTACCGGAATAAAGGGCTATTATGAGGACTTCCACCATGTGAAGGTCCCTCAGCAGATAGTAGACCTGACGGTAAGAATGAGTGAAAAGTACATAACCGACAGATTTCTCCCGGACAAGGCGATAGATCTGCTGGATGAATCATGTGCATGCTGCAATCTGAGACATCCCGAGATCAGCGAATGGCTTGAGAAGAAGGAAGAGCTCGATAAGCTGAACAGCCAGCTCGAACAGCTCGAATCCGCAACGGACAATCTCGACTATGAGCAGATGGCACAGATCAGACAGAAGATCTTTACGGTCTCTTCAGAGGAGGAGACCCTCAGGGGATCGGTTGATTCCTTCGAGGTGGAGGTCGACGATATCGCAAAGGTCATCCAGCTCTGGACAGGCATCAGCGCTGTCAAGATCAAGGAGAGCGAATTTAACAGAGTCGCAAATCTTGAGAATGTGCTCAAGGAACATATCAAGGGACAGGACGAGGCTGTCGAACTGGTAGTCAAGGCAATAAAGAGAAACAGGGCGGGCATATCCGGAAAGAACAGACCTGCCAGCTTCCTGTTTGTAGGCCCCACCGGAGTCGGTAAGACTGAGCTTGTAAAGCAGCTTGCAAGCCGGCTGTTCGACACCGTCGATCCTCTCATAAGGTTCGACATGTCCGAGTTCATGGAGAAGCATGCGGTATCGCGTCTTGTCGGTTCGCCTCCGGGATATGTGGGTTACGATGAGGCGGGCCAGCTGACTGAAAAGGTCAGGAGAAAGCCTTATTCGGTAGTTCTCTTTGATGAGATCGAGAAGGCTCATCCGGATGTCATGAACATCCTCCTGCAGATACTCGACGAAGGAAGGATCAATGATGCTCAGGGAAGAGTCGTGAACTTCGAGAACACTGTCATAGCTATGACGTCCAATGCCGGCTCCAACGACAAGGTCAGTCAGCCGGGCTTCAACACCACTGTTGAAGAGATGTCCAAGGCTAAGACGATGAGAGCCCTGAATGACTTCCTGAGACCTGAGTTCCTCGGCAGGATAGATGAGATCGTCGTTTTCAATCCGCTCAGTGAAGAGACCCTTAAGGACATATCCGATCTGATGATATCGGAGTATGTCCGGCCGATGCGGCAGAAGGGCATAACGCTGACCTGGGACAAGGATGTAAACGACTACATCGTCAACAAGGCGCAGGGCGGCAAGTTCGGCGCAAGGGATATCCGCCGTCTGGTCAGAGAAGAGATAGAAGACAGGATAGCCGAGATCATAGTGGACAACATGAATGTCAAGACCGTGCATGTCGGCATGAAGGACGGTACGATCGAGGTCAGCTACACATAAAAAATTGTGTTGACAAAGCCCATCAAAGAATATATAATAAACTCTGCTGTAAAACAGCAGAGCAAATGCGGGTGTAGCACAACGGCTAGTGCACCAGCCTTCCAAGCTGGTGACGTGGGTTCGATTCCCATCACCCGCTCCATAATAAAATAGTCGAAATTCGATGCTTAAGAACTCAACTGCGAAATTGAGTTCTTTTTGTTTGAGGATATTTTGTTAGAAATGATTTATCTTCAAAACACAAAGAGGATACAAACATCTTTTCCTATGATATACTATATACGGAGGTGTATCTTATGGGAAAGAAAATATTACTGTCATTGGCTGTTTTGATTATGTTATTTGCCATTGCAGGATGTGGGGATAGCAATGAAGAAAACAGTAAAACAGATGATATAAGTATTGTAGATGACAATACAAATTCAGTGAATAATGATTCAATAACAAAAGGGGATTCATCACCTACAATAACAAATGGGGACTCATTACCTATAATTGAGGTTAATAAAACATATTATGATGATCTTCCGCTCGGAATTGAAACCAATTATGTTGAATCAAATGGAACAGAAGTTGTAATAAGAATTCAAACATCAGGGAGTTCAGAACAACAGGCCAATGGTCCATATTACATTTACTATAATGTTTATGTAGGAAATGATGATATTGGATTTAATTGTGCAAGAGATGCCATCTATCATCTTGAGGGATATGGCATAACAATGTTAAAGGAATTTGATGAAGAAGAAGACATAGGAGTAAATTACGAATTCTTTGAATGGGATTTCACTTCTTCAGCGCATAAGGGCGGGGATAAAGACTATGTAGCCATTTCAATTCCGGCCGGAACAGAAGATAAACCACA
>CAZDOS010000015.1:0-36166 GCA_964507095.1 uncultured Oscillospiraceae bacterium
CTCCTTGCGGGCCTGTCTGTCTGTCATGACGCCCTTAGGTGTAGAGATGATGGCTGTGCCGATTCCTCTCATGACCTTAGGCATGTCTTCGCAGCTTGTGTAGATACGAAGACCTGGCTTTGAGACTCTGCGCAGTCCTGTGATGACAGGTGCGCCTGTCTCTGTGTACTTAAGTGTGATTGAGATAACGCCCTGCTTGGCATCCTCAGTCACTGTGAAATCTTTGATGTATCCTTCATCAACAAGAATCTGAGCAATAGCTTTTTTCATGTTGGATGCAGGAACATCTACTGTTGCGTGCTTTGCCCGAGAAGCGTTTCTGATTCTTGTGAGCAAATCAGCAATAGGATCAGTGATATTCATTATTCTTGCCTCCTGTTAGTTAAAAAGTATTACCAGCTTGCTTTCTTTACGCCCGGGATCTCTCCCTTGTAGGCCAGTTCTCTGAAGCAGATACGGCAAATGCCGTACTTTCTCAGATAAGCGTGTGGTCTGCCGCAGATCTTGCATCTGTTGTACTGTCTTGTTGAAAATTTAGGCTCGCGCTGCTGCTTGACCTTCATTGATGTCTTTGCCATTGTTCATTTCCCCCTTAGTTGGCAAACGGAGCGCCCATTGCCCTGAGCAATGCCTTGGCCTCTTCGTCTGTGTGTGCCGTGGTTACGAATGAAATGTCCATACCGCGGAGCTTGTCGATCTTGTCGTACTCGATCTCAGGGAAAATCAACTGCTCTCTGATACCGAATGAATAGTTGCCGCGTCCGTCAAAGGAATCACCGTTGATTCCGTGGAAGTCTCTTACACGAGGAAGAGCGATGTTGAACAGTCTGTCGACGAATTCATACATCCTCTCGCCACGGAGTGTGACCTTGACGCCTATCGGCATGCCTTCACGCAGCTTGAAGTTAGCAACTGACTTCTTTGCCTTACAAATTATTGGGTGCTGTCCGGTGATCTTCTGAATGTCGCCGACTACAGCATCGATTACCTTTGCGTTGTCCTTAGCCTCGGAGCAGCCAACGTTGATGACTACCTTCTCGAGCTTCGGGATCTGCATGACGCTCTTGTAGTTGAACTGCTTCATGAGAGCAGGAGCAACTTCATTTGTGTATAAATCTCTAAGTGTTGACATTTAAAGTTCCTCCTTCATCAATATTTCAGCTCAGCACCGCAGTGCTTGCAGATACGAACTTTCTTGCCGTCTTCGATCTTGTGACCGACTCTGGTTGCCTTGCCGCACTTTGGGCATACAGGCATGACCTTGCTTGCGTAGATGGCGCCTTCAGCGTCAACTATTCCGCCGCTCTCGCCCTGTCTTCTAGGCTTGACATGCTTCTTGACCATGTTAAGTCCTTCAACGATGACCTTGCCTTCCTTAGGGCTTACAGCGAGCACTTTGCCGGTTTCACCGCGGTCCTTACCGCTAATGATCTTGACGGTATCACCTGTTCTTACATGAACCTTATTCATATTCATCTGTCTCCTTACAGTGATTCCGGTGCAAGGCTCAGTATCTTAAGGTAGCCCTTGTCACGCAGTTCACGTGCCACAGGTCCAAAGATACGGGTACCTCTCGGATTCTTATCATCTCTTATAATAACTGCTGCATTCTCGTCGAAGCGAATGTATGAACCGTCTTCACGGCGAATTCCACTCTTAGTACGAACGATAACAGCCTTAACAACTTCACCCTTCTTGACAACGCCGCCAGGAGTTGTCTTCTTTACGGAAGCCACAACAACATCGCCGATATTTGCATATCTTCTGCGTGTTCCGCCCAAAACGCGGATGCACATCAGTTCCTTGGCACCTGTGTTGTCAGCGACCTTCAGATAGGTTTGCATCTGTACCATTAATAGGTCCTCCTTCTTACAATTCGCTTACTTAGCCTTCTCGACTATTCTGACCAGTCTCCAGTTCTTGTCCTTTGAAAGCTTGCGTGTCTCCATGATCTCAACACGGTCGCCTACGCCACACTCGTTGTTCTCGTCGTGTGCCTTGAACTTAACTGTTCTCTTTACAATCTTCTTGTATAAAGGGTGCTGGACTCTGTCTTCGATAGCAACAACTATTGTCTTGTCCATCTTATCGGATACGACTGTACCGATCTTGGTCTTTCTCAAATTGCGTTCCATTGTCTTACCTCCCCTTTATTATTTCTCAAGAGCCGAAAGAGCTGTGTATACTCTGGCTATGTCCTTCTTGACCTCACCGATTCTCATCGGGTTGTCAAGCTGGTTGACTGTATGCTGAAAACGAAGATTGAACAGTTCCTGCTTAAGATCCTTTAACTTCCGGTTCAGCTCGGCAGCTGACAGATTGCGTAATTCACTTGCTTTCATTATTCAACTACCTCTTCTTTCTTTATGAATTTGCACTTGATAGGCAGTTTGTGCATGGCCAGACGCATAGCCTCTCTTGCAAGATCCTCGGATACTCCGCCGATCTCAAAGAGCACTCTGCCCGGCTTGACTACTGCTACCCAGTACTCAGGGCTTCCTTTACCGGAACCCATACGAGTTTCGGCAGGCTTCTCAGTAACTGGCTTGTCAGGGAAGATCTTGATCCATACCTGACCGCCACGCTTGATGTAACGAGTCATGGCTACACGGGCTGCCTCGATCTGGTTTGATGTGATCCAGGCCGGCTCAAGAGCCTGAAGGCCGTAATCGCCGTATGTCACTGTATTGCCGCGAGATGCCTTGCCCTTCATACGGCCACGCTGCACTCTGCGGTACTTTACTCTCTTTGGTAAAAGCATTATCTCCTGCCTCCTTCTCTACGAGGTTTGGCACTCTTCAGTACTTCTCCCTTGTAGATCCAGACCTTGACGCCGACCTTGCCGTATGTGGTGTTTGCTTCTGCAAAACCGTAGTCGATGTCAGCACGAAGTGTCTGAAGCGGGATTGTGCCCTCGTGATAATGTTCTGTTCTAGCGATATCAGCACCGCCCAGACGGCCTGAAACGCTTGTCTTGATGCCCTTGACGCCAAGTCTTGTGGCTCTGGACATTGCTGACTTCATTGCTCTTCTGAATGCAACACGGCCTTCGAGGTCTGCTGCGATCTTCTCAGCGATGAGCTGTGCATCTGCATCTGCCTGCTTGAGCTCTGTGACATTGATGATGATCTCATCTCTGTCTCTCTTGATGAGCTCGGACACTGCAGTGCGTGTCTTTTCTATATTGGAGCCCTTAGGTCCGATGACCATACCGGGTCTTCCGCAGAAAATATTGATCCTAACTACCTTAGAATCTCTCTCAATCTCAATTTTTGAAACACCGGCAGTGTAAAGCTGAGCTTTGAGATATTTTCTGATGTTGTAATCTTCAACAAGTGTATCGCCGAACTGCTGCTTGTTAACGTACCAGCGGGAATTCCAGTTCTTGATAACACCTACACGAAGTCCGTGTGGATTAACTTTCTGTCCCATAGCTTCCTCCTTATTCCTCGTATTCTTTGAGAACAACTGTCATGTGGCTTGTTCTCTTCAGAACTCTGTAAGCTCTGCCCTGTGCTCTAGGTCTGATCCTCTTGAGTGTAGGACCAGGTGTTACGAAACACTCTGAAACATACAGACTGTTTCTGTCCATGCTGAAATTATGCTCCGCATTTGCTGCTGCCGACTTGACCAGTTTCAGTAAAGGTTCGCATGCAGCCTTTGGTGTGTGCTGCAGGATGGCAATAGCTTCGTCGAGTGGCTTATTCCTGATAAGATCCATCACGATCTGCACTTTTCTCGGTGCAATGCGGGCGTGTCTCAAATATGCCCTTGCTTCCATTGTTAATTACTCTCCTTTACTTAGATGACTTTGAACCGGCGTGGCCGCCAAACTTTCTTGTCGGTGCGAACTCGCCCAGCTTGTGTCCGACCATGTCCTCAGTCACATATACAGGGACGTGCTTGCGTCCGTCATGTACTGCGAATGTGTGTCCGACGAAGTCTGGGAAAATTGTAGATGCGCGGCTCCATGTCCTTAAGACTCTCTTTTCACCAGTCTTGTTCATCTCTCTTACTCTCTTGAGGAGAACAGGCTGGACGTAAGGGCCTTTCTTTATACTTCTACTCATTTATCGAACTCCTTTATTAACCGTTGCGACGTCTGACGATCATCTTGTCAGAAGCCTTGTGCTTGTCTCTTGTCTTGTAGCCCATTGCCGGCTTGCCCCAAGGGGTAACAGGACCAGGACGACCAACAGGGGATTTACCTTCTCCACCACCGTGAGGATGGTCTACAGGGTTCATGACTGAACCACGTACGGTCGGTCTCCAGCCCATGTGGCGCTTTCTTCCTGCCTTGCCCAGCTTCACGTTGTCGTGATCGAGGTTTGATACCTGACCGATAGTTGCGAAGCAGTTGATCGGGACGTTTCTCAGCTCACCGGAAGGCAGACGTACGAGGCCGTACTTTCCTTCCTTGGCGATCAGCTGTGCGAAATTGCCTGCTGAACGTACAAGCTGTGCTCCCTTTCCAGGATAGAGCTCGATATTGTGAATAACGGTACCTACAGGGATGTTCGCGATAGGAAGTGCATTGCCAGGCTTGATGTCGGCGCTGGCGCCGCTGACTACCTTGTCACCTACGCTGAGTCCGTTAGGAGCAATAATGTATGACTTCTCGCCATCTTCGTACTGAATAAGTGCGATGAAAGCTGTTCTGTTCGGATCGTACTCAAGTGACAGTACCTCTGCAGGCATGTCTGTCTTGCTTCTCTTGAAGTCGATCACGCGATATTTTGTTCTGTTTCCGCCGCCATGGTGACGCACTGTGATGCGGCCCATGCCGTTACGGCCACTGTTCTTCTTCAGAGGCTCGAGCAGGCTTCTTTCCGGCTCTACCTTTGAAAGTACCGAGAAATCCGTCACCGACATGTTACGACGGGAAGGAGTGGTCGGTTTGTACTTTTTTATAGCCATTTTAGGTTCACTCTCCTTATGAGTCTTTTTGCGAGAAGCGTTCTCTGACGCCTCCCATACTTAAAAACGCCTCAACTTGCTAAAGATTGGGCGGGGGCAATTACATACCTTCGAAGAAGTCGATGCCCTTTGAATCGGCTGTCAGTGTGACGATAGCCTTCTTGTAGGCAGCTGTGTAGCCGCCCTTGAATGTCTGACGGCGATAGTGGCCGCGGACATTAAGTGTATTAACCTTGCTGACCTTGACTCCGAAGAGCTCCTCAACAGCGTTCTTGATCTCGAACTTGTTGGCGTCAGGAGCGACCTGGAATGTGTACTTTCTGTCAGCAATGCCCTTCATGCTGTTTTCAGTGATGATTGGCTTTAGGATGATATCCTGTGCGAATTTCATTATGCGAATACCTCCTCAAGTTTCTTGGCCGCATCGAGGCTGATAACCAGTGTTCCGGCATTTACGGTGTCATATGTGTTCATGGTCGTTGCCAATGTTGTTTGTACACCAGGGATATTGCCTGCTGACTTAACAACCTTCTGGTCGGCAACTGCCTGGACCATAAGTGCCTTGCCGCTTACGCCGAGGTTCTCGAGCATCTTTACTACAGCCTTTGTTGAGTAGCTGTCGATAGCGAAATCATCAACGATGACGATCTTGCCGTTTGCAGCCTTGTCTGATAATGCTGAGCAGAGTGCAAGTCTCTTTACCTTCTTGTTGAGAGAGTAGCTGTAATCGCGTGGCTTAGGACCGAGAGCGATTCCGCCGTGAGTCCACTGTGGTGAACGGATGGATCCCTGTCTTGCACGACCGGTGCCCTTCTGTCTCCACGGCTTGCGTCCGCCGCCGCTTACCTCGCTGCGTGTCAGAGTGGACTGTGTGCCCTGTCTCTGGTTTGCAAGGTAGTTTACAACTGCTGCATGCATGACCTTGGTATTGGGTGTGATGCCGAATACAGCATCAGAGAGCTCAACAGTGTCGACTTTTTTGCCGTTTATGTCTAAAACATCAAATTTTGCCATCTTGTCTTCCTCCCTTATGCCTTTACGCTGTCGGTCAGCACTACGATGCCGCCCTTTGCACCAGGAATGGCGCCCTTAACAGCGATCAGATTGTTCTCCGCGTCGATCTTGACAACGCTGAGGTTCTGAACGGTGACTCTCTCTGCACCGAGGTGTCCTGGGAGCTTCTTTCCCTTGTAAACACGTGAAGGTGAAGATGTTGAGCCGTTTGAACCGGCGTGTCTTGCCACAGGACCGGAACCGTGGCTGGCCTTCAGGCTGTGGTTGTTCCAGCGCTTGATCGTGCCGGCATAGCCCTTGCCTTTGCTTGTTCCGACAACGTCTACCTTGTCGCCGGCTGCAAATACGTCAGCCTTGATGATATCGCCTACGTTCATGTCGGCGATGGATTCAAGACGGAACTCTCTGAGTGTCTTCTTAGGAGCAACGCCCGCCTTGTCAAAATGTCCTTTAGCCGGCTTGGAAAGGCGTGAAAGCTTAACCTCACCAAATCCGAGCTGAACTGCCTCGTAGCCGTCGCTCTCGACAGTCTTCTTCTGTACGACAACACAAGGACCTGCCTCGATTACTGTTACCGGCACTACCATGCCGTTTTCATCGAAAAGCTGTGTCATACCGATTTTCTTACCGATAATTCCTTTTTGCATTTCTTAATGCCTCCTGTCAGGTTATTGGTTGACCCTCCGGCCAACATGACTCCAACTTATGTGGTGGAGAGCTGTAATACGGTTGGTAAATCCTTATTACAGTTTTACTTCGATCTCTACGCCCGCTGGGAGCTGCAGATTCTTCAGAGCATCAACAGTCTTGTTTGTAGGTCTGAGAATGTCGATTACTCTCTTGTGAGTCCTGTACTCGAACTGCTCACGTGAATCCTTATACTTGTGAACAGCACGCAGAATTGTGACGATCTCCTTGTCGGTAGGGAGCGGGATAGGGCCTGATACCCTGGCTCCTGTTCTCTTTGCCGCTTCGACGATCTTTTCAGCTGCAGCATCTACCAGCTGATGATCATAACTCTTGAGCTTGACTCTGATTTTCTCGTTGACTGCCATTTTTACGCCTCCTTATAGATTTAGAATAATGTTGGCGGTATTAAATATTATACACGGTGCCGGGTGTTTCGCACCCCCTCATGATAAAAACCGATTAACCGTCAAGCAGTTAGATCGGATCATGAGTCTGTCTAGGCTCGAATCACAAAGTTTTGGCCAGTGGACCATCAGGTGGTCATACACCCTTTGCATGCATGATATTTATTTTTCGCCCGGTTCAAAGATCGGACATACTCAGCGGAAAAACCCACTTTCGTGGCAACCTCCCGCGTCAACGCAATCTTTGCAGTCGCCTAAATAATATACTACAAACATTTTTCCAATGCAAGAACTTTTTTTCGTGGAGAAAAATTCGTATACTTGCACAAAAAAGTTTGTTGAAAACATAGAATATGCCGTATAAATTGCCCTTCCTTTAGGCGTTTTGAAGGGCAATTCCGGCTGTTTTTATCTGTTTTTTACCTGTTTTTTACCGTCAGTCTTGCCAGGATCCGCGGATCCGCGGATATATGCACCGTCTCATAGGTATCGTAGATGACCATTCCGGGCTTCAGGTCGCCGGTCTTCCTGATGTTTCTGACAAAGGTGTAGTCCACATCGACCGCCGCATTCCCGTTCAGGCTGGAATGGAGCACTGCAAGGGCAGCAGCCTCTTCCTGGCTCGTCAGCGGGATGTCCGCGCCCTCACTCATGATGACGACATGGCTTCCCGGAGCGTTCTTGACATGGAACCACATGTCCTTGCCCCTGGCCGTCTTGAGCGTCAGTCTCTCATTCTGTATGTTGTTCCTGCCCACCAGGATGTTGAAGCCGTCGGAGGAAACGTATCTGATATAGTCCCGTGCCTTCTGCCTCTTGTCGCGGTTCTTGAAATACTTTATGTATCCCCGCTCATGGAGCTCGCTCCTGATGGCGAGCAGCTCGGCTTCGCTCGTTGCCGACTCGACGCTGTAAGCAACGGACGCCAGATACTCCGACTCTATCTCTCCCTGTCTGAGCAACTCTGTCAGCATCTTTACCGCAGTCTGTTTTTTCCTGTATTCCCTGTAATACTTCTGGGCGTTCGCGTTTCCTGACAGCTTCGGATCGAGCGGTATCGTCACTGTGGATCCGTCGTAGTAGTTCTCGACTTCCACAGACCTCATCCCCTTCTCCAGCCTGTAGAGATTCGCCGTCAGCAGTTCCCCGTATATCCTGTATCTCTCGTTGTCGCTCGACTGTTCCAGTTCGCTTTCCCTGGCCGCCTGCTTTCTCCGGTTCCTTTCGGTCAGGTTGGAAACGAGTCTGTGCAGGTCCTTGCCCTTCTGCCTCAGCCTCTCCTTCCGGTCCTTTTCCGCGTAATAGCTGTCAAGGAGGCTGTTCAGGTCATCAAAGCTCTCTGTTCTCAGATCACCGTACTGTCTCAGGGGCATGAAGCTGAATTCGGCAGGTTTGTCCAGCCGGTCATGCACGACCGTGTATTCCGGCTTGCGGTAATGATCCTTTACTGCCTCGCACGCTCTTCTTACGGCTTCCTTCTCAAGAGCGTTCAGCTCGTCTGCATATCTGTCCCGGGTGCCGGACAGGAAGGCTATCTCCCTGCATATGACCGGACCTATCCCGGATGCGTTCTTCAGTATGGCCTTGTCTGTCGGACCGTGGAAGGCGAATACGGCACCAAGCAACTCATCGGTCTGCTCGAACAGAGAGAACGCTTCCTTGTTGGGCGGCAGCTTGTACATCAGTCCCGGGAGAAGCTGCCTGACTGAAGAGGCATCGGCATCGACCCTTTTCATGGCATCGATTATCCTGCCGTCCCGGTTGATTATGACGAGATTCGCATACCTTCCCATAAGCTCTGCAGCGATGTCTATATCGACGGTATCACCCATCTCATTCACCGTGGAGAACGAAAGGATTATTATCCTGTCTCCCTTGACGCTCCTTGCGCCGACGAACCTTGCGCCGGACAGATACTTCCTGAGGAGCATGCAGAATGAAGGAGGCGTGAGAGGATTCTCAAAAGCTTCCTGTGTGATGCATATCCTTGCGGAACCGCTCCTCGCGCTGAGAAGCAGCTTTATGTTTCCGTCCCTGCTCCTCATATGGAGCACCACCTCGTCCTTTGAGGGTTGGTGTATCTTGTCTACTCTGCTTGCTTGCAGTCTGTCATCCAGCTCACCTGCAAGCAATGACATGGTCGCGGCATCAAGCGCCATTTTCCTTCTCCCGTTCCGGCTGCCTTGCGGGGCAGCCTCAGTTTCCGATATTTCAAAGATGTATCAATGTATTATATACATTATTATTCATTATTGCAAAACAAAAGCCCCGGATATCCTCCGGGGCAGTGCCCTATTTCGTAGATTCTCCGCCATCGAGATAGTCTGCAAGCAGCTTTGCTCTGCTGTATGCCTTCTCGTATTCGGTTCTGGTTTCGTCTTTCGCTCCCTTGAGGATGTTCTCAAGCTGCCCGGCTCTCTTCCTCAGGTATCCGGCAGTTGCATCGTTTACGCTGTCTTCATCAGCCACGTGTCCGATGAAAAGATCGAACATGTCATGCTCCTGCTTTTCACCGGTGTATGTCGCAAGTATGCAGGTATAGAACTTCCCGTTCTCCTCGACGGCCCTTTCACGGGTAATCTCGTAGCCGCCTTCCAGCAGGTAGAGCCTGAGCTCCTCCTCCTTCTGGGCAGGGATCAGAATGAGCCTGAGCCCCTTCTTTCTGAAGATGTCGCTGTCCGAGATGATCTTGGCGGCGGTATTCCCGCCGACTCCGGCAATGACCGCGTGGGTAAGACTTCCGTCGTCCTCAACTCCCTGAAGTCCGTCTGTCTGGTAGAAGAGCGCTTTGTCCGATAGGCCTCTCTCCTCGAAGAGCCGGACCGCCTTCTGCAACGGTTTTTCGTTTATGTCCGTCGCTATGATCCTTTTGGCCTTCCCGCTCTCGAGCAGATACCGGCCGAGCTTTCCGTGGTCGCAGCCTATGTCCCGCACGGTGAGCCCGTTTTCGATAAGGGACGCCGCCGCTCCCAGCCTTGCGCCTATGTCTATGTCATTCATCCCCACAGCTCCCGAGGAATGAGTTGAGCTTTTCAAGCAGCGGGGCCGTGTCCATTCCGTGGACATAGCAGGCCTGCTCTATGTTCTCCTTCAGGGATGATGGACAGCCCAGACACGGCATGCCGTTCTCAGCGAATATTCCCGCCGCATCAGGTCTTTCCTTCAGTATGTCTCCGATAACCGACTGTTCGTTGACTGTCATCACTGCCTCCTTCTACATTATGAACCAGAACTCGCTGCCCTCTCCGAGGCGGGAATCCACTCCGTAAGGGAAACCGTGGTTTTCAAGTATCGCCTTGACTATGGCAAGCCCGAGTCCCGTTCCCTGTTTGCCGGAATTCTTTCTGGATCGGTAATATCTTTCAAATATGTGTTTCTGATCTTCCTCGCTTATTCCGCTTCCGGAGTCAGCCACGCTCACCTTGACCTTGCCGTCATCCTGGACGAGCACCTTCACCCTTACCTGAGTCCCCTCAGGAGTGTGGAGCAGAGCGTTGGAGACAAAGTTGTGAAGCACTCTCTCTATGAGGGTAGCGTCCGCCATCACGTAGACCTCTTCAGGTCCCTCGTAGACTATGGTCTTGCCCTCCTTGGCGGCCTTGTCGGCATAGATGTCGACAATGTCGTTGCACATGTCCCGTATGTTGTACTGGACTATGTTAAGCTTGTAGTTGTCCCGGTTCAGTTTCGAATACTCCATGACGCTGTTTACCATCTTGGTCAGTCTGTCCGTCTCGTCTATGATGGTGTTCAGCTGCCGGGTCCTTATCTCCGGATCATCTCCTGTCATGTCGCGGATGGACTCCGCATATCCCTTTATTATGGTGAGCGGCGTCCTGAGGTCGTGCGAGATGGACGCGACAAGTTCTCTCTGCATCTGCTGAGAGTTCTCTATCTCCTTCACCATCCCATTGAAGTCGTTGGCCAGCTGGCCAAGCTCATCATTGAACTCCTCGCTTACAGCGATGTTTGTCCTGTAATTGCCCTTGCTGACTTCCTTCGTTGCCTTTGAAAGGGTCAGCACCGGACGGATGAACCAGTCTGACATTATGGCGGAAATGATCAGTGCCAGCACGATGGCGATCAGGGTCGCCGACTGAAGCTGTGAAAGCACTATGCCTATCGCGGCGTCAGCCTGGACCAGGTTGGTCGAAACGATGACGGCGTATCTGTCGTCTATGAGCTTTCCGGTGACTATCTGCCTGTTGTCCATGTCGTCGACCATGGTCTCGGAATACTCCCCTTCCTCACGTATGCTCTTTCTGATGGCAACGGATGTGGGAGTGTCGATTGTCTTGTTCATTATGTGGCTTCCGGGCAATGCTCCGCCGACCCTGAAGTGTATCTGGCATGAGTCGCCTATGCCTTCAGAGAGCCATATGTTGCCGTCGACGCTGTCGCTTATCTCGATGCACATGTTTGAAACGGAAGCGTTCTTTATCTCGTCATAGACTGTCGGGGTTATTTTCCCACCGTTCTCATCTATGATATCCCGGATCCTGTTCACTGTCCTGTTGACCTGCGCCTGGGTCATGGCGTAGTACATCGGCTTGAAGAGCACGACGGTGCTTACCCACATGACAAGTATTATTCCAAGACAGACGCCGAGGATCAGTATGGTCAGCTTCGATCTTATGCTGACTTTCATCAGTCCTTAGGCTCGAACTTGTAGCCTACGCCCCAGACCGTCACTATGCAGTCACGGTAATCCTTAAGATGGCTCCTTAGCATCTTGATGTGCGTATCCACTGTCCTGTCCTCTCCGTAATAGTCATAATTCCAGACCTTCAAAAGGATCCTCTCCCTTGAAAGAGCTACTCCCTTGTTCTGCACCAGGCAGACAAGAAGGTCAAACTCCTTGGGCGTGACATTGATCGTCTCTCCGTCGATCTTGATGCTGTGGCTCGGCACGTCAATGGTGAGCCCGCCGAAAATATATCTCTCGCCCGCATTCGCAAGCTCCGGGTTGGTCCTGTTGGCCACCCGCTTCACTCTTGCCATCAGTTCCTTAGGCGAGAAAGGCTTTACCACATAGTCATCGCTTCCGGCCTCGAAGCCCGTGATCTTGTCGTACTCCTCACCCTTGGCCGAGAGTATGATGACCGGAGCATTATATCCTCTGGTCCTCATCTCCTTAAGGCAGGTTATGCCGTCCATGAACGGCATCATGACATCGAGTATGCACAGATCCACATCACCCTTGCTCACCTTTGTCAGTGCTTCTATGCCGTCCTTGGCATAGTCCACATCATATCCCTCGACTGACAGATACTGTCCTATCAGGTCTCTTATCTTCTGTTCGTCATCAACTACGAGTACTTTCATCCTATGTCCTCCTCGTGTCATCTGATTTATGCGGTTTTCCGCTTTTCATATTATATCATACCAATATATATCATAATCCCGCATCGTTAAAAAAATGTGAAAATGTCCTCCCGTACCCGCATTCTCTCCCCTCGATCGTCCGGCTGTACGTCCCTTTGTTGTTGACTATGCTGATGCAAAAGTATTACAATACTTCCAGCAAAAAAGGTATTTTCAAAGGAGATTTCCATGAACCTGTTTTTCCCTTTTGCGCTGATCATGGCGCTTGTGATTTTTATCTTCTGGGGAGGAAGAGCTCCCCATGACCAGAGAAAGATCTTTTTCGGCTGGTATTATGCCGACGGAGGCGTCACCGGACCGAATGATAAGATCAATTCGGTGGCTGCTTTCAGGAACTGCGTTGACAACGGCGTAGGCATCAAGGTCAAGGTCGTCATATCCAAGGACAACAAGCCGATCGTAGCAGAGAGGGATGATCTTTCCAAGGAAGGTTACCCGGATGTAAAGGTCTCCGAGAGCGACAGCGAAGAGCTGGCAAGACTGGGAGTGATAGAACTCAGCGATCTTTTCAACATCGTCGACGGCAAAGTACCTGTCATCGTCGAGATTGTTTCCGGTCTTCACAACGAACTGCTCTGCAGAAGGGTGTCGGACGCCATAAAGGCCTACGGTAAGGACAATGTCTGTGTCGCAAGCTTCCATCAGGGCATTGTCAACTGGTTCAGGGGAAGGGATCCCAAGCAGTTCAGAGGCATAATCTCGGCGCCGGCGGCAAACTTCGTATCTCTGCCGAAGTATCAGCGGTTCATGACCGGCAACCTGATGTATAACAACATCTGCCGTCCTCAGTTCTATCTTTACAGAAACAGGCCGATGAGCCTTATCGCCAGATTCGCCTATGGCATAGGACCTATCAAGGGAGTATGGACAGTCACTGATCCCGAAGAGGCAAAGAAGCTTGAAGAAGACAGAGGTATGATCGTGTTCAGCGGCTTCATGCCGGAAAAGCCTTTCTACAAGGAGCTTCCTGACAGGGTGAAGCTGGAAGACGAGCTCAAGAGAGAAGCCAAGGCCAGGGAGCGAGAAGAGCAGCTCAAGGCGGAGCAGGAGGCAAGGCTCGCCGAGCTTCGGGCACGAGAGGCGGAAATAAAAGAAAAGGGCATTCAGCCGAACAGTCACCTCGATGAGTACTACGGAGAATTCCATCCTGAAGAATATGTTGAAGAGGATGAGATCCACAGCTACATGAAGGAAGCCGAGGAGGTATCCGAAGATCTGGTACGGTCCATCCGGGCAGACGAGGCCGAACTCAAATAAGTCATAACAACACAAAAACGATCGCCTGAGTGCGATCGTTTTTTTCTTTTTCCGCGATTAAAGGTCTATGGTGAAGCGGCTGGCGATGCTGCTCCCCTTCTCCACTCTTCTGGCATTGCTGCTGACTCCGAATATGACCAGCATGATGCCTACGATCGTAATGACTGCCGGCACGATGTTCTTGATAAGCGTCTGTATGATGCCCGTGGACATAATCCTTATCATTGCTCCGAGCGCAACGATGAAGCTGTAGCTTCCGTTCCTGTACAGATCGAAAGAGCTGATCAGCAGTATCGCAAGGAAGAAACCGATCAGAGATACAAGACTGATGTAGACGCCGACCTTTTTCCGGCTGTCCGTCTTTCCTCCGGATCTGCCATAGATGTAGAACGTGAGCAGAGGGATGAGTATGAACGTAAATGTCAGCACTCTGGACATGAGCACCGCAAGCACAAAGATGACAGCCACCGCGAGGAGCATTCCCATGACTCCGTTTGCGTACGGCTGGTTTTCCCTTCCCTCTGAGGTCACCGGCGTTCCGTTCTTATCATATTCTTCCAGACAGCTCCTGTGGACCGGCAGATACGAACTGCCGACGAAGCCTGCCCGGTCGGGGTACGGCTTGCCGCAGACCGGACATTGCCTGACAGGCTTAATGCCGTTTGACTTCATCACCGAAAGGGCTGTCTGCACATCAGCCTTAAGGACATCCGCGGAGATGTTCTCTCCCGGAACGGACAAGACTATGTTCCTGTCCAGCCATCTGGCAAGGGAGAGCCCTGAGCCCTTTAATGACTCTTTGACCTGCTTCTTGGTCCTGCCGTCTTCGGCCCGTACATCGGCTGCAATCGTGAGGGTCGTCCGTTTCTGTCCGTTAACAGCCATGACCAGCCACTCATCCATGAGACCGGCGCACATCCTTTCATCAGGCGACTTGAAGCCCATCTGACCGACAAAGCTCTCAAAATCCGTCTTTTTCATCCTTTTCTTCCCTTTATCCTGTCCCAGTAGGACTTTGCGGCCTGTTCCGTCTTGTTGTCGCCCCGCTCGTAGTATCTCGCATCCCTGAGATTGTCCGGCAGATACTGCTGCTCCACCCAGTGATCAGGGAATGAGTGTGGGTACTTGTATTTTTCTTCCCTATCGAGAGCCCTGTTGAAAGGATCAGTCGAATCCTTCAGGTACGTAGGTATGTCTCCGAAGCCGCCCTTCTTCACGTCAGCCATGGCTTTCATTATGGCGCTCTCTCCCGAATTGCTCTTGGGAGCGGTCGCCAGCAGTATGACCGCGTCGGAAAGCGGGATCTGAGCTTCCGGCATTCCCACCTGAAGGGCTATGTCGGTGCACCGCTTCACTATGGCGATGGCATTCGGATATGCCAGCCCTATGTCCTCGCAGGCCATGACTAGTATCCTCCTGATCGCAGGCAGCATGCCGTCTGCATCCAGGAGCCTTTCCAGATAGTGGAGAGCCGCATTCTCGTCCGAGCCCCTTATGGACTTCTGGAGCGCGGACAGGAGATTGTAGTGCTCATCCCCGAAGTTGTCGAACCTGTTCGAGCTCCTCTGGGTCACCTGCTTTGCCATCTCCTCCGTTATTGTTCCGTCGGGATCGCTGATCATGGCGGCGCAAACGAGCTCAAGAGCGTTCAATGCCTTTCTCATGTCCCCGCCGCTTCCGTAGCTGAGCCTGCTGAGAGCCTCCGGCTCCAGGGATATGTTTGAGGAGTTCTCCCTGTTGTATCTTGCAAGGGCCTTCTCGATGCCCTCCCGGATGTCATCCGGGCTGAGCGGTTCAAACTGAAAGATTGTGCATCTGGACAGGACCGCATTGAATATGGCGTGGTACGGGTTCTCGGTGGTCGATGCTATGAGGGTGACCGAACCGTCCTCCAGCACTTCAAGCAAGGACTGTTGCTGTTTCTTGTTAAGGTACTGTATCTCATCAAGATACAGCAGTACTCCGTTCTCCGCTCCCAGCATGTCCACGCCGGCGATGATGTCCTTTATGTCGCCCGTCGAAGCCTGCGTGCCGTTAAGTCTGTACAGCTTCCTGTTGGTCATTCTGGCTATGATGGACGCGACCGTGGTCTTCCCTGATCCGCTGGGACCGTAGAAGATCATGTTCTGTATCGTGCCGTTCTCCAGCCGTTTTCTGAAAACGCTGTCCTTGGAAAGCAGATGCTTCTGCCCTACCACGTCATCCAGCGTTTCGGGCCTGTACGCCGCTGCCATCGGCCTCTTGATTCCTTCCTGCATGTCCTCTTTCCCGTATCCTTGATCCCGGCAGCTTTCCGCAAAAGCCGCCGCATGTTTGTGTTTACTGTTTATCCCGGTATCCGAAGAGCCTTCGCGTCAGCGCGACGATCTCGCCGTGGACTTTTCCGTTCGACACTATGGCTCCGTTTATGTCACCCAGGTCGTATCTCTGTTCATTTCCGAATATGTCCGTGACCTTTCCTCCCGCTTCCTCGACGATCACCTTGGCTGCCGCTATGTCGCAGTTCTTGTGTCTTGTGCCCGGGAATACCGTCATCACGAGATTCCCCTCGCTCACTGCGGCGGATGCCCTTATCACGCTTCCGATGCTCAGGAAATATGTCGTATCCCTTAGCTCTGTAAGGATCTCATAGATGTCATAGGGCGCGCCCGACCACATGTCGTAATTGGAAGCTCCTCGGGAATCGTCAAGGGAAAGGTCGTTCACGCGGATCGCTTCGCCGTTCCTGAACGCCCCTCCTTCCAGCGACGCCGAGTACATGCTGTCGGTGAACGGGTCATATATGACTCCGGCGACCGGTCTTCCGTCTTCCACCAGGGCAAGCGAAAACACGGACATGGGCATGTGCCTGGTGTATACTGCGGTCCCGTCCAAAGGGTCGCAGACCCATACCATATTCCCCTCTCCGTACTGTTCCTCCTCGCCGTCGACCCTGTGACCCGGGAATGCTTTCCTTACCCTGTCAATGAGCATGGAATTGATCTCGGTATCCGCCCTTGTCACCACCGACCTGTCGGATTTGTAGCTCTTGCCGTTGTCGCCTGAAAAGTATTTCAGCATGATCCCGCCTGCCTCAAGAGCGACGGACTTCGCAAAATCCAGATATTCTTCGTACATGTCACGTTTCCTCAGCTGTCTGCCGTTCAGTTATTCGCATCTCCAGTGAGCAAGAGTCTTTTCGTCATAGTCATTCCTGAGGAAGAAGGCTATCGCGTGGACCAGTGCCCTGTCCCAGAAGGCGTACTCATGGATGCCGTCCCATTCCCTGTAGACATAGTCTGCCAGGCCGAGACCCTCCATGTATGTCTTCAGCTTCATGTTCTGATCGTGAAGGAAGAACAGGTCATCCTGTCTTCCGCAGCAGGAGAATATCCTCGGCTGCTGTTCCTTCGGGAGCTTGGAAATCTTTTCTGCCAGGCAGAACAGATCCCGGTCGTCGCCAACCTCGAGATCGTCTCCGAACACCTGAACGAAAGCGCGCGAATCGCCCTCTATGTTATCCATCTTCTTAATTTCCTCTGCCATCATCCTGATGTCCACGGCACCGGAGAAATTGGCTATGCCTCCGTACAGGTCAGGGCGAGACATGCCGATGTACATGGCTCCGTACCCTCCCATGGATAGTCCGGCTATGAAGGTCTTCTCCCTCGGAAATTCCAGTCCGTACACGGCCTTGAGCAGTTCGGGAAGCTCTTCGGTTATGTATGTGAAGTACTTGGGGCCGTATTTCATGTCATGCCAGAAGCTCTGCAGTCCGTAAGGATACACCATTACCAGATTGTTGTCCCTGGCATACCTTGCGGCGGCCGACTGCTCGGCAAAATCCTCCTCGCTGCTGCCTATGCCGTGAAGGAAATAGATGATCCCGTCCGGCTTTCTGGTCCTGTCCTTCAGCCTGTCGGTCGGAATATAAATGTCCACGTGAGTCTCGATGTTCATGACCAGTGAATTTACTACGGATCTGATGAATGCCATTTTTCTTTCGCCTCCGAATTCATATTGCTTTATTTAGTAAATGATACCACACGGCAGGGCTTCAAGTGAATAGATATTTGCTTTTGAAGCCTTTTGTGCTAATATGCAGATAGCTTTAGAACGAAAAGGAGCATATGCCATGAAGACGAGGAAAGAGGCCGCAAGAATAGTGGAACTGCTTGAAGAGGAGTATCCTCTCGCCGAGTGCGGACTTGATTCCGACAGCGCATGGCAGCTTCTGGTCAGCGTGAGACTGTCCGCGCAGTGCACCGATGCGAGAGTGAACGTGGTCACTCCGGTGCTTTTTG
Organism: uncultured Oscillospiraceae bacterium; assembly: GCA_964507095.1. Taxonomy (GTDB): domain Bacteria; phylum Bacillota; class Clostridia; order Oscillospirales; family Ruminococcaceae; genus RGIG3102. The sequence goes on from CAZDOS010000015.1 coordinate 17,951, forward strand.
AGAAGTTCCCCTCCATATCGGCCCTCCGGGACGCCCCGGTAGAAGAGATCACACGGATAGTCAAGCCCTGCGGGCTTGGCAACTCAAAGGCCAGGGACATCAAGCGGTGTATGACCATGCTGAGAGACGAATACGGCGGCGAAGTCCCGCGGGACATGGATAAGCTCCTCCGGCTCCCGGGCGTGGGGAGGAAGAGCGCCAATCTCATCCTCGGAGACGTGTACGGCCTGCCGGCCGTCGTTGCAGACACCCACTGCATCAGACTGTCCAACCGCCTTGGCTTCATGAAGAGGAACGATCCCTCCTCCACCGACCCGTACAAGGTCGAGATGGAGCTCAAGAAGGTGGTCGAACCACAGAAGCAGAACGACCTCTGCCACCGCTTCGTCATGCACGGAAGGGCTGTATGCACCCGGAGAAAGCCGATGTGCGAGAAGTGCACTCTCAGGGACGAATGCAGATACTATTCTGACCTTCGGAAAAAGGGAGAATAGACCTTCGCAGATACATCCCCTTCTCCGTCCTGCGATTCAAAACCTCCTGAGCGGATTTCCGCGTCAGGAGGTTTTTATTGGAGACAGATATCCGGGAAATCGAATGTCGCATTGCGGGTGACCGGAGAGAACAAGGAAAGGTGTATAATGTCTCTAAACGGAAACAGCATCATTAACGGAGGGCATATCATGATAGGAGCACTTATTGGGTATATAGTAGGATCGAGATTCGAAAGGCACAACATCAAGACCAAGGAGTTCGAGCTTTTTGACGACTACTGCAAAGCAACTGACGACAGCGTTATGACGCTGGCTCTTGCCGCAGCCATCCTATATTCAAAGGAGGACCGCAGCAATCTGAGCGAAAAGGCGGTTTACTGCATGAGGAAGTTCGGACACGAGTATCCACATGCAGGCTACGGCGGACTGTTCAAAGGCTGGCTCGAGATGAAGGATCCGAAGCCTTACGGCAGCATGGGAAACGGAGCAGCCATGAGAGTGAGCTCCTGCCGGTGGGCAGCAGAGAGTCTGGAGGAGGCAAAGCTGATGTCGAGGCTCGTCACCGAGGTAACGCATGATTCCGAGGACGGACTCAGGGGTGCCGAGGCCACGACCGTAGCAATATACATGGCTCTTCACGGACGGACAAAGGAAGAGATCGGCGAAGTCTTCAAGAGAGATTACTACAAGATAGACTTCACTCTGGATGACATAAGGCCTTCCTACAAGTGGGGAGGAAAATGCCATGACACGGTGCCTTATGCCATGGAGGCTTTCCTGGAATCGGAAAGCTTTGAGGATGCAATCAGGAACGCCATCTCCATCGGAGGAGACAGCGATACGCTGCGGGCCATAACAGGCTCCGTCGCGGAGGCATATTACGGAGTGCCGGTGGACATACGAGAAGAGGCGATGGACTTCCTGGACGAGCTGATGGAGGACACCCTGTACCAGTTTGAAAGCAAATACGGACAGAAGGATGCATGAGCATCACTGAATACCGCAGACGGCCGGAAACGGCCGTCTGTTATTTATTGGATCTTCGGCCTTCGGCAAATAAATGCCGGCAATTAAATAGGACACCCGCTCCGGATCTTTCGGTCCTGACAGGTGTCCCGGTTATGCTGTTATCATCCTCGTGATGCCTTTTCCGCGTCGATGGCCAGCACCAGCATCAGCACGTTCAGGGCATCCTTCTCGTCATCTATATCGAGTATGTAGGTGTCCCCCAGCTTGAAAGGCTCCTTTGTGACCGTTGCGATATGCTTGTCGAATATATCAGTGATCTCATAGTACCATTCAAACATGTCGCCGGATACGGTCCATCCGTTGAAGTCAATGTTGTACTTCTGCTCGAACAGGGTAAACTCCTTGGATATGCATCCCAGGTATTCATCCTCTGAATATATCTCGAACTTGGGCAGAAGAGTGAACACTCTCTCCTTTACGCTGCCCACCTCGTAACCCAGTCGGTCATATATCCTGAGCATGTGTCCCCATGCAAGCTCTCCCCTCACTTCATATCTGACATTTTCCTTCTCGTCATATATTTCATAGTGATCGAGCCAGGAGAAGACCTTCTGCTTGAAAAGAAGTTTCATTTGCGCACCTCCGATAATACGGTTCCTGCAAATGATATCACACTTACGGTCAGTCTTCCAGCATCTTCCTGAAGAAGTCCTGCCTGCCGATGATGTAAGCGACGACACCGGTAATTATCATCTCCGGGATTAGATACGACGCGTTATACATGAAGCTGTAGAGCAGGAACAGCGGAGTTCCGTTGCCCAGCGACTCAAAGATCCTGTTGCCGAGGGTGAAGCCGTCCTGGGTGAAGAACCATTCCGCATAGCTCGAATAGAGCAGGTATCCTGAAGTGAAGTGGGCGATGAGCCTTAAGAAGATTGCAAATACGCATCCTGCCGAGAGCTCCTTGGCAGGGTCGCCGAACCTGTCCCTGAATATCCCTCCGAATGCCAGAACCACAAAGGCAATGACATAGTCTATGAGGATGACCCGGAAAGTGGTCCCCAGATCCATTCCGGCAATGCCCCTCAGATCGGAGAGCAGCTGTATCACGCTGAAGGCCCCGGATGCCATAAAGCCCCACTTGAGACCGTACAGGTATGAGACCATGACGATAGGCAGCATGCTGCAGAAAGTGATAGATCCGCCGTTAGGCCAGATGCCGTTGAATTTTGGGAATACCGACAGTACGCTTCCGATCGCCACCAGCATGGCGGAAGTCACCAGTATCCTTGTCTGTGTGTTTTTCATTGTTTGCCTCCAAATCTTTTTTCCGAGCATAAAAGCAAAAAGCTCCGCAGACGGAGGAGCGAAATGAGCTGTTTCTCGCATGGACTCCGATAAAAAAGTGCTTTGTGTCACGACACAAAACACAGGAAACCATGTCTATTAAAAAACTCCCTCCGTCGGCATTATCCGAATCAGGTAAAGGGTTTAAGTCTGTTGACTAATCTCAGCAAAAGCTCCCCTGTTTTTATGTTCGCCTTATGATAGCACCGAAGCGGGACAAAGTCAAGGAAACATGCTCTTCGGCCGCCTTGTGTGAGGGCTTCACCAATGTATTGCATTCAATAGGAAAATGATTTACAATATGTTGAATATTTCCGAAAGAGGCAAGAAAATGAGCATTTTGGACAATGTCAGAAAGATACACTTTGTAGGTATAGGCGGAAGCGGCATGTACCCTATCGTACAGATTCTCGCGAGCCGCGGATATGTCATCTCGGGAAGCGACGTTCTCGAAGGCGACATCATAAATTACGAGAGGAACATGGGCATAAAGGTCAATATCCCTCATGAGGCAAGCGCAGTCGAAGGAGCGGACCTCGTGGTGTACACGGCCGCCATATTCAAGGACAACGTTGAGCTTGCAAGGGCAAGGGAGCTCGGCATCCCTACGGTCGAGAGGAGCATAATGCTGGGCGAGGTCTCAAGGATGTTCCCTGAGGCCATCTGCGTATCGGGAACTCACGGAAAGACGACCACCACCTCCCTCATCACGCAGATTATGGTAATGGCCGGAAAGGATCCCGCCTGTGTCATCGGAGGAAAGCTTCCTCTGATCAACGGCTACGGAAAGGACGGAAAGGGTGAAAACGTCGTCATAGAGGCATGCGAATTCAGCTACACCTTCCTTGAACTCACTCCTTACCTTGCAGTCATACTGAACATAGATAACGACCACCTTGAATTCTTCAAGACCTTTGAGCATCTTCAGGAGTCCTTCAAGAAATTCGCGAGTCTGGCTACCGGCGGTATCCTCATAAACGGAGACGACAGCAAGACCACCGACGTCATCCATGACATGCAGGTGCCGATCACCACTTTCGGCATAGACAAGCCTGCTGACTACCGCGCAGTCGATATCCGCAAGGATCACCGGAGCTTCTATATCTTCGACGTGGAATACAAGGGCGAGAAGATCTCAGAGATCAAGCTGTCCATTCCGGGAAGGCACAACATATATAACGCGCTGGCGGCTTTTGCGGCTTGCCACATCTGCGGAGTTGACGTTCCTGACATAGAGAACGGCATAAATGCCTTCAAGGGAGCCGGAAGAAGATTTGAGATCTACGGAGTGGTAAACGGGATCACCATTGCCGATGACTATGCTCATCACCCTGCCGAGATCGCATCGACGCTGAAAGCAGCAATGGACATGGGCTTCAGAAAGGTATGGGCCGTACATCAGCCGTTCACCTACTCCAGGACCAAGATGCTGCTCAATGATTTTGCAGAAGCACTGCAGATCGCCGATGAGGTCGTACTCACGGAGATCATGGGAAGCCGTGAAGTCAACACACTGGGGATCTACACCAAGGATCTTGCTCGGCTGATCCCGGGCAGCGTTTGGTTCAATACCTTCCAGGAGATCGTGGACTACATTAAGGAACACGCACAGCCGGGAGACCTTGTCATCACCCTCGGATGCGGCGATATCTACAAGGCTTCCAAGATGATGGTCAAGCAGCTCGGAGAATAGTGTTTCATCAACAATATACAGTAATTGTTTTTGCCCGACAGATGTCTTTTGATGTCTGTCGGACTTTTTCTTGAAGTGGCGCTGCGGATATTGTAAAATTGAGGCAGAAAACAGATCGAAAGGAATAATTACGATGAAAAAAGAACACAGAATATATCTTGCCGGTCCGCTCTGCTTCTATCCCGACGGACATAAGCTCTGGGATTCCAACAAACTGGAGGCTGAATACTACGGCTTTACCGTGACAATGCCCAACAACAACCAGCTTGTCCGGGAAGGCGAAACAGTTTCCAAGGTCGAAATGGCCTCAAGGATATTCAAGAACTGCGTATGGGGCATAGACGGTGTGGACGGAATAATCGTCAACCTCGAGACATACAGAGGCTCTGAGCCTGACGGAGGTTCTCTCTATGAGCTTGGAATGGCTTACGGAGTTGGCGCCAGATGCTACGCTTTCACAAGAGACAAGCGCACTGTCGGTGTTAAATACCAGGCCGCAAAGTACAATGACGATGTCAAGACCGCAAAAGACATTTTCGGAAACAATCTGGGACACCCTGAACTTCCTTTCGCAGTAAACGTCATCGGTTCGACAAAGATAATTGAGGGAAGCTTTTCTGACGCTCTGCAGTTGTACAGGATAGATCTCATTGAAGAGAGCAAGAAGAAGGCCATGAGAGGATACACAGAGACAAAGCCTCCTCTCACCGTAACGCTGGAAAAGAAAGACAGGCCTGTGGTCTACGTCTCCACTTCTGACAGAGACAACCCGGATGCGAAGGAAAAGTATGAGGGACTGAGAAAGATCCTGGATAAGTACGGCTTCGATGCCATATTCCCTACGGACGACGCTCCTGGCGTTGAGAATATCGAAACGGATGATATCTACGAGAAGGCATATAACATCTTCGACAGATATACTCAGCACGTGAGGAACTGCGACATTATTCTGCTTGATCTCAACGACTACCGCGGCGGTTTTGAGCCCAACAGCGATGTTTCCTTTGAGGCCGGCTACTCCTACGAGCTTGGCAAGAAGCAGTTTGGTTTCATGGACGACATCGGACCTATGGTGGACAGGATACCGAACATCCGCACGGAAACTGACACCCGCGACTTCAACGGCATGAACGTGGAAGACTTTGAGGCTCCTCTCAACCTCATGTTTGGATCGAGCGTAAAGCTCCTCGACGGGGATTTTGAGGAGATAGTCAGGAAAATGACTGAAGAACTCAAATAAAAGGAAAACCAACCATAAGAAAAAGGACCGTACCGGAAGGTATGGTCCTTTATTGTTATCATTATTTTAATGACGTCACCTGTCCTTCAGGTAGACACTCATTGTAACACCCGGATCCAAGATATATGCGGAAGGGTCCAGTTTTCTGAAGCGTGAAGAGATGTATACGTCTCCCATCGAGCCCGAGATATTGGTCACCTGCAAAAAATACAGTCCGGGGAGCATCCATCTCGGCAAGAGTATCATCAGTACCGTGAATATGACGAACCAGATTGTGAGCGGTCCGAGCGAAACTCTGAGGTAGCTGTGCTTGTCGAAGTAGTCCTCCTGGCTGGAAGCGTACGCATAAAGGCCGGTAAAGCCGTACTTGACATGCTCTGCTCCGAAATGCTTCATAAGGATCCCATGAGTCAGTTCATGCAGCACCAGATATATAAGCGGACCTATTACGGCAAGTCCAAGGTTAACGAACATCACTGTCGGAGAAAGCCTGTCAAAAAACTCGTCGATATCGATTACTACCAACCCAAGCGGGAAAAGAACTATCATGGCAAGCACAGCCAGTCCGTTGACCAGCAGAGCGGTCTTCCTGTCCTTCTGAAGGTCTATAGTTTCTTTTAGGACGTAACCATCCGGAAGGACGGTTACTGTATGTTTCTCCGTATTCATATATATCAGTCTTCCGTCTTGACAAACTCCTTCATTTTACCGGTATTTGCAAGCATGAGCTTGATCCTGTTCTCCTGATTGATCCTGGTTGCCGAAGGATCGTAATCTATGGCAACGATGTTGCTTTCAGGGTAGTCATCCTTGATCCGGCGGATCATTCCCTTTCCGACTATATGATTCGGAAGGCATCCGAACGGCTGAGTGCACACTATGTTGTTCACTCCGTCATTTATCAATTCAAGCATTTCGCCTGTCAGCAGCCATCCTTCACCCATCTTGTTGCCGGCTCCCCGATAGTCCATCGCTAGATGCTCCAGGTGCCGGAAGGTGCCCGGAGCGCGGAACATCGGGTACTTGTTTATGGTGTCGATCATGTCCTGCTGGTATCTTTCGATATATCCCTTTAGGATGTGACAGGCGATCTTCTTTATTGTGCTGCCGCCGTAAAGATTAACGTCGACTTCCCTGTTATAGACCTTGAATATGATGAAGTCCATGAGTCCCGGAACTACCGGCTCACATCCCTCCGCAAGGAGGAACTCCTCGAGATTATTGTTGCCGAGCGGAGAGTATTTGACATATATCTCCCCGACCACTCCGACTTTTGTCTTGTTCTTTTCCCCTACCGGGATCTTGGCAAAATCCGCACAGATGAGGTCCATGTTCTCGTTGACCTTTTTTCTGCCGACCTTGACGCCCTCGCTGAATTCCTTTACGAGCCTGTCCATCCAGTAGCTGACCATCCTGTCGGTCTCGCCTGCATTCAGCTCGTAGGGCCTGGTCTGGTTTGCGAGGAGCACTATAAGGTCTCCGTACACCATGGCATAGGCCATCTTGATGCCGAGGTCGAAAGACAGTTTGAATCCCGGATTCTTTTCCAGTCCTGAGAGGTTCAGCGATATAACCGGGATCTGCTCAAGCCCGGCCTTCTTCAATGCCTTTCTCAGAAGATGGATATAGTTTGAAGCTCTGCAGCCGCCGCCTGTCTGTGTGATGAGAAGAGCGACTTTATTGACATCATACTTTCCGCTGTTGACGGCATTGATAAGCTGACCGATAACAAGAAGAGCCGGATAGCAGGTGTCGTTGTGGACATATTTCAGACCGGTGTCGACTATCTCTCTCGGATCGCCTCCAAGAGTCTCGCACCTGAAGCCTTTTGTCTCGAGTATCTGGCGCATGATGGTGAAGTGCACCGGAAGCATCTGCGGAATGAGGATCGTGTATTCCTTCTTCATCTCCTCGGTAAAGAGGAGCCTGCCGGTCTCATCATAGATAAGCTGTGCCATTATGCTTCCTCTCTTTCCTTAGCTTCCATAGCGGCAATAAGGCTCCTGATCCTGATCCTCACCGCACCCAGATTTGAAATGTCATCTATCTTGAGCTGTGTATACAGCTTTCCGCCGCCTTCAAGTATCTCTCTCATCTCATCGGTCGTGATGGCGTCCGTTCCGCAGCCGAAGCTGACAAGCTGCACCAGCTGCATGTCTGGCTGTGTGCACACATACCTTGCAGCCTCATACATCCTGCTCTGATAGGTCCACTGGTTCAATACATGTCGAGGCCGCTTTGACATCCTGTCGGAGATGCCGTCCTCAGTGATCACGACCAGGTCATAGCCCCGTATCAGCTCGTCGATGCCGTGATTGATCTCAGGGTCGACGTGGTAAGGTCTTCCCGCCATGACTATTATGTGCTTTCCATTCTCTCTGGCGTAGGCGATATATTCCTCAGTCTTGTCCTTTATCTCCTGCTTGAAGGCATGGTAGGCATCGTATGCCCGTCTTACTGCCCTGACTGTATCTCTCTTCGGTATGGAGAATATCTCATGCATCTTCTCGGAGAACTTCTTTTCAAAATCCTTCGGATTGGCAAGTCCGACATAGAAGTCCATGAAGTTGACGGATTTGAGCGACGGCATGTTTGCCGCAAGCAGTTCAGGGTAATATGCGACAACAGGACAGTTATAGTGGTTGTCTCCCTTGCCCTCGTCGAAGTTATATGACATGCATGGATAAAAGATGTTCTCGATCCCCTCGTCCACCAGCTTCTGCACAAGACCGTGCATCAGCTTCGCAGGGTAGCATACCGTATCGGAAGGTATGGTCCTCTGGCCGAGCTGGTACATCTTTCTGGAGCCCACGCCGCTTGTGACGACTTCAAAATTGAGGTTTGTGAACAATGTGAACCAGAACGGCATGTTCTCGTACATGTTAAGTCCCAGAGGAAGTCCAATCTTTCCTCTTGAACCGTCTCCGCTTCCCTTTCCCTCCATCTCAAGGATCCTGTTAAGCTTGTAGGCGTACATGTTCGGAGTCTTGCTCTTCTCCTTACCCAGAGGCCTCGAGCATCTGTTTCCGGAAATGAACCTTCTTCCTCCGTCAAAGGTATTGACTGTCAGTGCGCAGTGGTTGGTGCACAGGTTGCAGGTGACAGGCCTTGCGGTATGAGTGAAGGTCTTCAGCTGCTCGCTTGTGAGTATCGTCGTCTGTTCAAGCTTTGAATCCTGCGCGTAGAGAGCAGCGCCGTAGGCGCCCATCAGTCCCGCGATGGTCGGCCTTATAACTTCTCTTCCGATCTCCTGCTCAAAGGAGCGCAGCACTGCGTCGTTCAGGAAAGTGCCTCCCTGGACGACTATATGTTTTCCGAGGTCATCGGCGGAAGCCGCCCTTATGACCTTGTATATCGCATTCTTCACCACCGAGATCGACAGTCCCGCAGAAATGTCCTCTACTGAAGCTCCGTCCTTCTGGGCCTGCTTAACGGAGGAGTTCATGAACACGGTGCATCTGCTTCCCAGGTTTACAGGTGTCTTGTCAAAAATGCCGAGCTTTGCAAAGGTGGCTATGTCATAGCCAAGAGCCTTTGCGAAGGTCTCGATGAAGGAGCCGCAGCCCGATGAGCATGCTTCGTTGAGCATTATGCTGTCAACTGCTCCTCCCCTGATCTTGAAGCACTTCATGTCCTGTCCGCCGATATCTATGATGAAGTCGACATCAGGCTGGAAGTACTTGGCGGCTCTCAGATGGGCGACTGTCTCCACTATGCCGAAATCTACGCCGAAGGCGTTCTTTATCAGATCCTCACCGTAGCCCGTGACGCCGCCAGCGCAGATCTTTATCCTGTCGCCGCACAGCCGGTATATCTTCTCCAGCTGCTCCTTTACAACCCGCACAGGATTTCCGAGATTTGATGAGTAGTAGCTGTACAGGATCCCTCCGTTCTCAGCCATAAGGACGACCTTTGTCGTTGTCGAGCCGGCGTCTATGCCGAGATATGCCTTGCCTTCGTATGTCTCAAGGTCTGCCAGGTCGGGGCTTGCCTTCCGGTGTCTCTCGGAGAACTCCCTGTACTCCTCCTCATTGTTGAACAGAGGGGGCATTGGGTTGGTGATCGAAGATGCCGTCACAGCGTTCTCCAGCCTGGATATGATCTCATCATATTCCATCATGTCATAGGTGTCGGAGCAGATGGCCGCGCCGAGAGCCGCGTACACCTGGCTGTTTTCGGGGAATATGCCGTGCTCTTCATCCAGCTTGAGCGTCTCAATGAACCTTTCTCTCAGGCCTTTCAAAAAGTGGAGAGGACCTCCCAGGAACACTATCTTTCCGTCCAGGTCTCTTCCCTGCGTAAGTCCGGCGATGGTCTGGTCGACCACGGCCTGGAATATGGAGGCTGCGATGTCCTCCTTCCTTCCGCCCTGATTGAGGATAGGCTGGATGTCGCTCTTTGCGAACACGCCGCATCTTGATGCAATTGGATATATCTTTTCATGCAGGAGGCTCAGTCGGTCCAGCTCATTTACGTCCACATTGAGGAGCGTAGCCATCTGGTCGATGAATGCTCCGGTGCCGCCGGCACAGGAACCGTTCATCCTCTCTTCAAGACTGCCCCTGAAGAATATGATCTTCGCATCCTCTCCGCCCAGCTCTATGACTGCGTCAGTTCCCGGAATGAACCTGTTTACGGCTGCCCGGGTGGCATACACCTCCTGCACGAACGGTATGTTCCGTGCCTTGGCCACTCCGAGACCGGCAGAACCCGTGATGGCAACATGGAGCTGTTTTCCCTTTATGAACTCCTCGGCTGCCCTCAGCTGTTCGACCGCCTTCTCCCTTACCTTGGCGAAATGTCTTTCATAGCTGGAAAAGAGCTCTTTGTCTTCTTCGTTCAGAACGACGACCTTTACGGTCGTGCTCCCTATGTCAATTCCTACTCTTAAGCTCATCTGCGTCCCTCAAAAATCAATCATTCTCGTTGATAATAAATTATTATACCACTAATACCCTTAAAATGTTCTTATTAATTCTCGTTCCTGCCTGTTTTGCTCCGGGAAGTGACTATGTTACAGTTCGGCAACGAGCGGTTTTCGCTCATTCAAATGCATTCGTTTTGTTTTCTATTAAATAAGGATATTGTATAATTAAAGCAGAAAACAAGCGAGGTCACCAGATGTTACAGTATTTGATCGGCAGCGCCGGCACCGGAAAGAGCACAGAAATAGCTCACAGGATCGGCGAGCTTGCCGGAAGCGGAAAGAAGTGCATACTAATGGTCCCGGAGCAGTTCTCCAAGACTGCCGAGACCCTCATGGTCACTTCCCTGGAGGGGAAGCGACTTGAGTTTGCGCAGCTTTATACCTTTGAACAGCTTATAAGGAAGGCCGGAGAAAAGTGCATGGAGCTCAACGGCATGCTCCTGGATGACGCCCGGAAGACCGTCATGGCTCACAGGGCGCTCCAGCAGGTCAAGGGCAGCCTTGACATATACAGGAAGCAGTCCGAAAACTTCGGCTTCAGCTCAAGTCTTGTTTCCGTGTTCGATAACCTCCACCGAAGCGGACTTGACCACGAGACACTTGCACGGGTCCTGGACGAGGACGGACGGGACCACAGAAAGCTGGAGGAGATAAGCAGCATATATACTGAATACTCCGTAAATGTCTCAACAAAATTCACGGACAGGGAGACCCAGCTCGAGCTGCTGGCGCAGAATCTCCCACAGGAGCTGTTTCTTGGTGCCAGCGTGTTCATAGACGGCTTTGAGAGCTTCTCGCACGGCCAGCTCAGCGTTATCGAGGCGATCCTTGAAACAGCAGATTCCGTGACCATCGCAATGACCTGTGATGAAGTCTGGGACAGGACCATGGGCACCGGCCCCTTCTCTTATGTACAGTCGACCATCCGCCAGATAGACCGGATGGCAAAGCGAGCGGGCGTACACCGGGAGCCTGCCCAGGTACTCCGGAATCCTTACAGATTCAGGAACGACGACCTGCTCAACGTTGACAGATATCTCAGAGGCGCTCAGGAAGAACGAGAGCAGCCTGAGCATGTATACATAACGAAGTTCAACACCCAGTATGACGAGGTGTCGTTTGCAGCCGCAAAGATCCTTTCGCTCATACGAGAGAACAAGCTCTCATACAAGGATATTGCGGTCATCTGCCCTCAGCTTGACAAATACGAGAACCAGATCCAGGAGAGCTTCACCCTTGCGGGGATCCCATACTTCATCGACATGAACAGGATCATATCCTCAGCGCGGCCGGTCATGCTCTTCAAGAGCATCTTCGCTATAATGCACTCCGGCCTGGGCAGCGAGGACCTCATGTCACTGTTGATGACAGGCCTTACCGACCTGAGCGAGGATGACATAAACCTGCTGGACAACTATCTGTTCCTCTGGCAGGACCTGGACTTTGATTTTTCAGAACCGTTTACCCTCTCGCCTTTCGGCCTGAACAAGGACAAGAGCAGCGAGGACAAGGCTGTCCTTGAGAGGATCAACTCCGTCAGGGAAAGGATATATGCGGCTTTCGACGGTAAATTCGCGATCCGGGGGGCCAGGCCTGCGCGGGAGATGATCGAAGAGGCGTACCGGATAGCCGTGAGCCTGGGATGCACCGACAGGATCCGGGAACTGGCAGACTCGATGCCGGGCGAAGAGGAGAGGAACCTCCTTCTCAGGCAGTGGGAAGCCGCCATGGACTGCCTTGACAGTCTCCATGAGATACTTCTTCCCGACAGCGTAAAACGGTCAGATATTGAGGACCTTTTCACGATAATGACCAACAACCGGACCATCGGATTTGCTCCCGAGACCCGGGACTGCGTGATAGTGACCGAGCCCAAGAGGATGAAGCTGGATGCCGTAGAGGCGGTCTTCATCCTCGGAGCGGATTCGGAGAACTTCCCTGTCGCAGTCAGCGAGGATTCCCTTATCTCTGTAACTGACAGAGAATTCCTTAAGTCAAAGAACTATCCGCTGAGGAACGATTTCGAGAATCTCTTCAGCTTTGAGAACTTCTACTTTTACAAGACTTTGACTACTGCAAGGGAGTGGCTGTATATATCCGTCGCCGACAGGAACCTCGACGCCAAGCAGAACTTCTCGATCCAGATAGAAGCGATGAAGGAAAAGCTCCATATACGGGAGGCTTCGCTCAAGCTGGAAGAATACCGGGTCACCAGGCCGTTCTTCCTGGACTATGTCAGCCAGCTGGCAGGCGGACGGAACAGAGAGGCCATGGCGCGGCTTCTTGAAAAGGCCGCAATAAAGGTACCTGCCATACCTCACAGGAGCTTTAACATATCGGACAGCGGATATCTGTCGGCTCTGCTCGGCAGGAGCCTGAGGATATCTCCTTCACGCGCCCAGGATTTCTACAAGTGCAGATTCATGTATTTCATGAAGAGCATCCTCAGGATAGACCCCGTTGAAAAGGCCCGGTTCGACCCGAGAGTTGCGGGAACATACCTGCACTATGTTGCGCAGAAGCTTCTGGAAGAGCATGGGGACGGCTTCAGGAGCATGACCTTTGAAGAGATCGAAACCGACGTCAGGAGGCTGATGGATGAGTTCATCAACGAGACCTATCCTCCTGAGATCAGAGATAACGTCCGCTTCACCTCCCAGTTCGAGAACATGACTAAAAACGCAGTCAACTTCATGAAGTATGTGTGGAACGAGCAGCAGACCAGCCTGTTCAGGCCGATCGCCTTCGAGGAAAAGATAGAAGAAGGTTCGAGAGTAAGCCCTCTTGCCATACATACGCCTTTAGGACATATGGCAAAGGTCATAGGCGTCGCTGACAGAGTGGACATCTATCACGGCTCTGACAGGGACTGGATAAGGGTAGTCGACTACAAGACCGGGACTCAGAAGTTTGACCTCGACGAGATATATAACGGACTGTCAAGCCAGATGCTGCTGTACATGGATGCTCTGGTCCGGGCCGGTTTCGGCGGCACAGAGGCCGGGGTAAGCCCTGCCGCAGTAATGTATCAGCCTTCAGACATACGAGGCAAGTTCGACAAGTCTGATGAAAGCCACTACACCGCGATCGGAATGGCTGTAAATGAAAAGGAGATAGCGAATGCTTTTAACAGCGACTCCGGCAACAGCTACGGAGTGATCTATCTCAAGGACGGCAAGGTCACGCGGGGCAAGGACAGTAAGGTCGTCTCGCGGGACGTATTTGGCCGAGTGCTGGAATTCGTCAAGGAAAGCATCGCCAACATGGCCGACTGCATCTACAGCGGAGACTACGTTCCGGAAGCGCTTGAGCTGGGAAATGACAACACTCCTTGTTCCTATTGCCCGTACGGAGCGATGTGCCATCACTCACAGCTGACAAGGAAGATGCTGAAGAATGATTTTCTTCCGAAGAAAAAATAAAGATCGCAGGAGAGGTTAAAATGCCCGAATGGACCAATGAACAGAAAAGAGCACTTGAATCAGGCGGCAAGCTCACCGTCGTATCCGCTGCCGCCGGCAGCGGAAAGACCACTGTGCTCGTTACAAAAGCGGTCAATATAATACTTGATGAAAACAACAGGACAGATGCCGACAGGCTCCTCATCGTTACCTTCTCCAACGCTTCCGCGGCCGAGTTCAAGGACAGGATAGAGAAAAGACTCAATGAGCGGATGAGGAACGACCCGTCCAACGCGTACATCCGAGCGCAGAAGATGAGGTTTCAGAAACGGGATGTTTCCACTATTCATTCCTTCTGCATAAAGCTCGTCAGAGAAAACTTCCAGGATCTTGACCTGACTCCGGATTTCATGATAGCGGACGAAGCCCAGGCCGACGCACTGCATGAGAGAGCGATCTCCGAGGCAATGGACAGAGGCTATGACAGCAAGGATTTCAATGACCTGGTGTCCTTCTACGGCCGAAGCAGCGACGACAGGCCAGTCAGGGATTTTCTGAGGAAGATGGACACATACTTCTCCGCCCTTCCGGATCCCGAGGGACGGATAGTTTCAATGCTCAACGATTATGCCGACCCTAAGGGGTTAAAGAATTCCCGCTCCTTCAATTGGCTTTTGGATTATACGAAGGACGTGCTGGATTACATGCAGTCGCTGTGCTCAAGAATGGATGAGATATATTCTCTGGGCGCGTTCACGGGATATGACCGGGGGCTCACCGCCATACGTTCCGCTGTATCAGGTCTCACCGCCTCAATATATGTATCAGACTTCCCTGCCCGGATATCAGCACTGTCCCGTGGACTTCCGAAACTTGGCTCTGCCAGACCGAGTTGCGCCGAGAGCGAGGCGGTCAAGACAGTGCGAGAGCTCCTCTCAAAGTCATGGGATGAGCTGTCTGAGATCGTCGTATTCTTTGACGAGGACAGGTTCTCAAAGGACATGAGTGCCTCTCTTCCCTATGCCAGAGCTCTTGTTGATGTATATCTGGATTATCAGCACACACTGAAGGATCTCAAGCTTGAAAAGAGGCAGTTCGAGTTTGCCGACTTCGAGCATTTTGCCTACAGACTGCTCGTCAGCGAAAGCGGAGAATATACTCCGCTGTGTCTCGAACTCAGGGACCGTTATGAATACATCATGGAGGATGAGTTCCAGGACACCAGCTACATTCAGGATGCGATATTCAACCGGATATCAAAAGAAGGTCAGTCCAACCTGTTCGTGGTCGGAGACATAAAGCAGAGCATATACAGCTTCAGAAAGGCCAGTCCTGAGATATTCAAGGCAAAAAGACAGCTCGGCATCGACGACCCCGATCAGGCTGAAACCATATTCCTCAAACATAATTTCAGGAGCGAGGAGTCCGTCCTCAACGGCGTCAACTACCTTTTCTCAAGGCTGATGAGCGAAAAATGCGGCGGAGTGGATTATGATGAGAACGAGGAGCTGAGAACTCTTAAGGAGCCGGACGGCTCAGTCGGAATCAGGTTCAATCTCTACGATGATGATGAGATAGACAGAAACATCTCCATGATCAGCACCATGATCCACGACGGAGAGCTCATAAAAGACGGCGATGGGACAAGACCGGTAAGACCGGGAGACTTCTGCATACTGATGAGGTCGTCCAGAAAGATGGCTTCATACAAGGAAAAGCTTGAAGAACTGGGCTTTGAAGTGTATGTCAAGGATGATGAGCCGATCATCAGGAAGCCTGAGATCGAATGTGTCATCAACCTGCTCAGGGTCATCAACAATCCCACTAAAGAGCTGTACCTGTCACGGACAATGTTCGGAGACATGTTCGACTTCGACCTTGATGAGATACTGAAGATCAGATTCGGCGAAGATTTGCCTTCCAGAGAAAATGCAAACATCAATCTGTTCACTGCCCTTAAACGGCGGGGCACCGAGAAGGCCGAATCCTTCCTCAATGTCCTCCATGAACTGATGTCCTCTGCTAGGATACTGTCCATCGATAAGCTCATAGACCATGTGTGCAAGCGGACAGGCCATTACCGGCGTCTTTCCTTCTCTGCGGACGGAAATGAAAAGCGAGAAAATCTGAGATGGTTCATAGATTTTGCCAAGAGCTGGCGGAAGACTCACAGCGGCGATCTGTCCGCTTTCCTCCGCAGCGTTGACCTGTATCTGGCCAAGGAGAGGAATACTTCCCGGAATAATTCCAAAAAGGCCGATGACGCCATTGCGATAATGACCATACATGCTTCAAAGGGCCTTGAATTCCCTGTTGTCATAGTTGCAGACCTGGACAAGAGGATGAACAGGCAGGATGTTTCCTCCAGGCTCCTGTTCGATACCGATCTGGGTATCGGCATGTACGTCAATACCGGTTTCGGATACAATGAATCCACCATTAATGTAAAGGCGATTCAGAAAAAGACCTCCGTCAACCTTTCAAGCGAGGAGATGCGTCTTTACTATGTGGCTTTCACAAGGGCAAAGTCACTGCTGATACTGACGAGCAAGAAGCCGTCCGGAGCCGCGTTCAGGCGCGCCTCGGGAGTTGCCGGCGAAAGCATACACCGGCAGTATCTCTCCGGAATAGAAACGGCCAGCGAGTGGCTGATAGCAGCTCTTTCCGGTGACAGCACCGTCAGAAGCCTTTCGGAAAGCACCTTCGAAGCCTTTCGGCCGACCCCGGCATCGATATTTGTGGAATACATAGACCATACTGGAGAAACCTACCCTAACACCTACACGCGGGATGTACGGGAAAGCATGGTGAACGCGGACATGGACAGGATAAACAGCTATCTTTCCTTCGAGTATCCTGACCTTGTCAGAACAAAGCTCCCCACCAAGGTCTCCGTAAGCGAGATCGCCAAGGCCAGGGACACTCAGCTTGCTGTTCCCCTCTTCGCCAGACCGGATGCAGATTCGGCCAACGCTGCCGAAAAAGGCACGGCGATGCACAGAATGGCGCAGTATATCGATATACACAAGGCAAGGGGCGACCTGGACGGACGGCTCAAGGACCTTGCCGATATGGGAATTATCGATCTTGATCTTATCGACAGGAAACTGGCGGATAACTTCGTCAACAGCAGGCTGGCGGACGACATGCTCATATGCGACAGGATCTTCCGCGAGCAGAGCTTCCTGGTCCCATATCCTGCAAATGATGCTTTCGGCAATCCGGAATATGCCGGCTATGATGTCCTCGTTCAGGGCGTAATGGACTGCGTGCTTCAGTACGGAGACAGCATAACGATAGTGGACTACAAGACGGACAGAGTCAAAAGCATGGAAGAGCTGAAGGACCGCTATTCAAGGCAGCTTGAGCTCTACAGACATGCCGCCAAACTTCTGTACGGAATGGACAAGGTAAGATGCGTCATCTACTCCTTCAGGCTGAACGATACCATAGATATACGGTGAGCCTATTCACAAACGTATAGTTTTGCTGTAAAATAGACGGAGCGTCACATATGTATGATGAAGGAGAACGGGAATGAACGAACTTGAACAGTGCCCAATATGCCATGAAGACTGCGGATACATAGAATTCGAGGGAGGCTGGTGTGTCTACGTCGAGTGCGGAAACTGCGGCTCCCACACATCATATATCACCTTCAAGAACGAAGAACAGAAGCGCAGGGCTGAGCAGGAATCCATAAAGCTGTGGAACATGGGCAAGGTCGTACCTGAACGGCGTCTGGAATAACCTCCGTTTAGTGCACCGTAAAAGCAGGAACATATCGATCGCTGGCGGACTGACCGCCAGCGGTCTTCTTGTTTCCGTCAATATAAGGATAAAGCTGAAGTGTCAGTTGAACAAAATTGGCACTAACCCCGTCCTCTACAGGGCGGGGTTAGTGCCTCTCTATTGATAATATATATCCCTTGTGGTATAATCTGTTGCAGATAAAAGAAATAGTAGTATAAACTGAGACTTGATACAAATAATCATTCGGTATTCATATTGCATTAACACCTGATCATGTGCGTTAAGTATCGCAACAAAGTAATTAATGATGCCGTTTCCAACAGACTTAAAGAGATTATTGAGTATATTGCACCCAAATACAATATTCTGTTGGAAGAATGGAATCACGACGC
>CAZDOS010000016.1:0-35140 GCA_964507095.1 uncultured Oscillospiraceae bacterium
ATATGCCCACGGAAGAGCCGGAGTTTGCCGGCTTGACGAAGATAGGATAGCCCAGGCTCTCCTCGAGCCTGTCCGCGATGGCCTCGAAATCAGGGAGCTCATAGTCCATCATGAAATCCCATTTGGCGTGAGGAATGCCTGCATGGTCGAAGACGATGTTGGCATGGACCTTGTCATAGCATATTGCGCTTGCAACGACATCGCATCCGCAGTAAGGGATCCTCGCCATGTCGAACAGTCCCTGTATGGTTCCGTCCTCGCCGTTCCTGCCGTGAAGTATCGGGAGGATGACATCGATCTTCTCAAGGGTGATGTGCTCTCCGTCGAGCTTGATGAGTCCGTGGTAGGCAGTGTCAGGGCTGATCATGCATGGAACGCAGTCGGGATGTTCAAACCATGTTCCGTTATATATGTCGTCCGTGGAGCCGGGGAAGAACAGCCATCTGCCCTTCTTGGTGATGCCGACCTTCACGACATCGTATTTTTCGCTTGGAATGTTGTCTATTACGCTCTTAGCGCTCATGAGGCTGACGTCGTGTTCGTTCGAGACGCCGCCGAAGATAACGCATACCTTGATTTTTGCCATGATTTCCTCCGTTGACCGGCCCTGTTCGAGGGCATAAGCGATCTTTTTCGTTTAGTTATAATCTCTCTGTATAGAAAGCTATAGATATGTATATTATATTCTCATCTTATTTCATTATCAAGTGAGTTGAATGCGATATTGGCCGGGGCATGGCGCAAAAAAGAGAGGAGGCTCGCTCCTCTCTGTGACGATGATCGGGCTAGTCAGGCCTTACCATCCTGTAGCCTATGCCTATGTGGGTCTGTATCAGCTGCGCGGAATCCTCGTCCGGCTGCAGTTTCTTTCTCAGGCCCGCCATGAAGACCCTCAGGGTGGCAACGTCGTTTTCCCAGCTGTTGCCGTAGACATGGTCCATGATGTATCTGTGAGTCAGGACCTTGCCCGTGTTCTGTGCCAGCAGGCACAGCAGCTTGTACTCTATAGGGGTCAGATGGACTTCCGTATCCTTCACGTAGACGCAGGCTGCGGAATAGTCTATCTTCAGATCCCCGTTTATGTACTCATGGGACCCTGATTCGTTCCTCAAGAAGGCCATTCTCCTGAGATTGACCCTGAGTCTCGCCAGAAGCTCCTCTACCGAGAAAGGCTTGGTCAGGTAGTCGTCAGCGCCGAGATCCAGAGCCTCGATCTTGTCGGACTCTTCCGTTCGCGCGCTTATCACGATTATCGGAGTCTTGGACCAGGACCTTATCCTCTCTATGACCTGCGTGCCGTCTATGTCTGGAAGTCCGAGATCCAGAAAGATGACATCGGGATTGTGGGAGGCGGTCATGCTGATGCCCTCTTCGCCGCAGGTGGCGCAAATGAAGGCATATCCGTGAGCCTTGAGCGTGGTGCTTATTAGATTGCGTATCGGCGGATCGTCTTCAATAATCAGTATTTTACCGTTATCCATCTGTCTGTACCTTTCTTTTAGGGAATCTGACTCTGAACAATGCTCCCTGCGGCTCGTTGTCGTGTACGGTCAACTCGCCTCCGTGCATGCCGGCGATCGTCCTGCAAAGGGCAAGACCGAGTCCCATGCTCCTTCCGGAATCACCCGTAGGAGCCCCCTTGGTGTAGAACATCTCAAAGATCTTATCCTTCTCCTCCTCGGCAATGCCGGGACCGTTGTCTGCGACCTCGAGGATCACATCATCGTCATCCTGTCGGATACGCAAATCTATCCTGCTTCCTTTGGGAGTGTATTTGATCGCATTGTTGACCAGATTAAGGACCAGCTGTGACACAAGCGAAGCGTCCATGTACACAGGGACCGCCTCATCAGGTAGAGCAAGACTGACCTCATGTTCGGATATATGCCTGTCCCGGTGCCTGAGCGAATCCCTGATCACATCTCCGAGATCCTCATAATTCATGTTGGGAGCAGATTCCGTGTCTCCTATCCTCGTCATGGAAAGAATGTTCTCCATGACCTCCCTGAGCCAGACGGCATCGTCATATATGTCCTGGTATGTCCTTGAGAGATCCGCCGGATCCATTTCGGCAGAGGAATGGATCAGGTTGTAGGAATTGCCGCTTATGCCCGTCAGAGGGGTCCTGAGATCATGTGATATGAGCCTGAGCATGTCGGCTCTGGTCTTTTCCTTTTCAGCCATGAGCATGGCTCTTTCTCTCTCCCGGTCGAGCCTTGAGTTCCGTATGGTCAGGGCACTGGCACCGAGTATGGAAGTTACTATCTCGTTCTCGAACGGGAGTATCTGTCTTGCGGTCGAGATGGCCGCAACGCCAAGGATGCTGTCCGATGCCCTGGCGGGGATATACACAAAGCCATCCTTTTCGATCTGTGTCGATCCGTCCGAGAGCTGTCTTTGTATCTCGGCAGTCCGCTTCATGCCGTCTTCTGAAACGGTCCGGCCGTCTATGTCTCCGTAGTATGAATCCTTTCCCTCCGCCGGCAGGGCGACAAGGAACAGGTCGCAGTTGAGCAGCTTCTTGAGCTGCATGTACGCAGTGTTCCACACCTCGTTCTCGCTCTTGGCATCTGCCAGCAGTCTCTCTGTGGTGAGTATAAGCTGGCTCTGCTTGGCCACGGCCTCGGAGTGTCTGGTTATATTGTTGAGCCTTACGGTCAGGTTGCTGACCATGATGGCGGTGAACAGCATGACGCCGATGGTGATGGGATAACCGTCGGCATAAGCTCTCAATGAGAGTTTCGGATCGGTGAAGAGAAAGTTGAACAGGACTGCTCCTATGATCGCCGAGAACGAGCCCATATATCTGTCTGAGGTCATGATCGAAACGAACAGCACGCACAGCAGATAGACCATCATGATGGTCGAGTCTGAAAAATGGAGCATGTCGAACAGGTATCCGAGAAGCGTGGCGACGATCAGCGCTCCGAGAGTGATGACAAGCTTCCTGGCCAGCATATCCCTGGACGGAGCCGGATCCTTTTCCCTGGGCTCCGGAAGGCCTGTCGGAATGATGTATATCTCCACCGACTCACCGAGCCGCTCCACTATCCCGTCGCTGAGGGTGCTCCTCTTTGCGATCGATCTTCTCGGGGCGGTGGTCTGGCCCAGGACGACCTTGGTGAATCTGTTGATCCTGGCATACTCAGCTATGGCCAGGGGAATGTTCTCCCCGCTGACCGTCCGTATCTCGGCCCCCAATTCACTCGCAAGGCGGATATTCTTTTCCAGCCTTGACTTGTTTAGAGGAGAAGCCGAGTAGTGTGACGAGTTTTCGACAAAGATGGCAGTAAGCCGTCCGCCGCAGCTCTTAGCTATGAAATTCGCCGACTCTATGACGTGCCCGTTGGAAGGGGACGACGAGAGACAGACCAAGATCTTTTCCATTGCCTTTTCCTTTCCCTATTGATGTAAAGGGAAGCTTTCTTAAACAAAAATTATAAATATGAAATGTGAAAAATGGTTAAAATCTACCTCTGTAGCCCGATTTCCTGAGAAAATCTATCAACCGATCTATAAGGAAAAGGCCGAATACTGTCAGAAAGATGAACAGCACAATGACCAGAATGAAACCAAGCATGCCGACACCTCAAAAGCCTGCAATATCTCCCGAAGGATCCTTGTAAGGCCCTTTTTTGCCTCTGCCGCCTGTCGCAAGCCTGAGGAGAGGAAATCTGCTTATCCACAGCACGGTCTTTGAGCGGCGCTGTGGGACATGGATCCCTTCAGGCTCTCTCTTGCGGCGCATCTGCTGCATCCGTGCCGCGGAGCGGTCCGTGAGTCGGAGCCCGAATGCGGCCAGGAGAGCGAATAATATGACTACCAGTATAAAACCTAACATTTCGGTCTCACCTCACAGTCCTAGCTTAAGGAAAAACATTTCTGAATGTTTTCCCATTTTCCTATTACCATCACGCTGTCTCCGGAAAGGAATTCCGTGTCGCTGGAAATGTCCATGTTCAGGACACCGTCCCTCCTGATGGCGATGATGTTTATCATGTAACGCTTGCGTATGTTGAGACCGCCTACCGTCATGGATTCCCAGGATGACGGGATCCCGATCTCATACATTGAGAATTCGTCGTTAAGAAGAGCAAAGTCAAGTATCCTGTCCGAAGCGTACTTGTTGGCCAGCCATACTGCGGACTGGTACTCCGGATATATGATGTCATCCGCTCCGTTCTTGCTGAGCAGCTTCATCTGGGTGTCATGCGTTGCTCTTGATACAACGCATTTGGCGCCTAGCTCCTTGAGAAGGGAAGTTGTGACGAGCGATGACTGGAAATTGTTTCCTATGGCCACGATGCACAGATCGAAGTTGGAAACGCCAAGGCTCTTCAAAAACTCCTCGTTGGTGCTGTCGCCTATGAGCCGGCTGGTAACATAGGGCAGGACCTCGTTTATCCTTTTTTCATCGGTGTCGATCGCCATGACCTGTTTTTTCAGTCCTGCCATCCTCATTGCCAGATTCTTTCCAAATCTTCCGACGCCGATCAGTAAAACACTTCTAATCATATTCTTAACCTACCATCAGATCCTCGGCCGGCAGCGCCGCCGAGGCCGTAAACTTGGAACCCGAGGCTGCGTATAGAACGCTCAGACCTCCAGTCCTGCCTATGAACATCAGCATGATGAGAACGATCTTTGAAGGAGCCCCTATTATCGGAGTTATTCCTGTGGTGAGTCCCACGGTCCCCAGAGCAGATGCGCTCTCGAACAGGCAGTCCAGCATTGCCATCCTTTCGACGGTCCGCATGAACATGCCTCCGATAAAGAACAGCGATATGTAGACCACTGCCAGTGATACTGCGGTGTGGATAGTCTCATCCTCTATCCTCCTCGAGAAGATCGAGAAGCCCTTCCTCGGAGAGACTATCCTTTGGATGTGAAGGACCAGGCACAGAAGGGTGGTGGTCTTCATTCCGCCCGCAGTTGAACCCGGGCTGCCTCCTATAAGCATCAAGGGGATCATCAATGACTGCCCGGCCTCGCTCATTCCCCCCACATTCACTGAGGAGAAACCGGCCGTTCTGGTGGTCACTGACTGAAACAAGGAGGCAAATACCCTCTCGGCTCCGTAAAGATGATCGAATTCAAAGAAATAGTTATACAGAGCAGGGATCACTATCAGTAAAAGGGATACCGAAATGACAGCTCTGGTCTGAAGGGACAGTCTGGAAAGATCCTTCCTGTTGGAGGATATATCGCTCCAGGTGACATATCCCAGACCCCCAATGACGATGAGTGACATGGTGACGATGTTTATCACCGGGCTCGCGCTGTATGCCGACAGGGAAGCCGATCTTGAAGCTCCCAGTATGTCGAAGCCCGCGTTGCAGAAGGCCGAGATCGAGTGGAACATCCGTATCCACAGGCCTTTCACGGTCCCGTAATCCGCACAGAATACCGGTGCCGCCGCCAGGGCTCCCAGCAGCTCCATGATGATCGTGAACGTGAAGATGAAGCCGGTGAGTTTCAGTATTCCGCCGATCCTCGCCGCGGAGACGGAGCTCTGCATTATGCTCCTCCGGTTAAGGCTTATCTTTCTGCCGGACATTATTGCTATCAGCATGGCAAAGGTTATGACGCCCATGCCGCCTATTTGAATAAGTATTAGTATTACTGCCTGGCCGAAGACTGACCAGTATGTGCCGGTGTCGTAGACCACGAGCCCTGTCACGCAGGTCGCACTGGTCGCAGTGAACAGGCAGTCGGTGAACGGGGTCACCACTCCTTCTGCCGTTGCTATCGGGAGGCTGAGCAGGAGAGTGCCCGTGAGTATCAGTCCCGCGAACCCCAGGATGATTATCTTAAAGGGGTTGAGTTTTCCGAAATTAGACATTTTTATGCCTCCTGTTGGCAATAAGCATACTAAAATCGGTATGAAGTGTGTGTTAATGTTGCCGCCTCAGGCATTAAGATTGCATAAAGATGCTCATGCTGGTAAATTGTTGATTTTCCCTGTAAAAACAGTGTTTTTTAAGTTGACAGGGCAATTCGGATATGTTAGACTATGTCTACCTCTTTTGAAGGCTTTATTTTTTGTGCGGAAATTTTCCGACGCCTAAAGAGGGAGGCTAACTTTAATGGAGGTGCCGATATGAGAGTAAAGATCACACTTGCATGCACAGAATGCAAACAGCGCAACTACGACACTATGAAGAATAAGAAGAATACTCCTGACAGAGTAGAGCTCAACAAGTACTGTCCGTTCTGCAGAAAACACACTCTTCACAGAGAGACGAAGTAAGAGGTGGACTAATGGCAGCAGACAAGAAAGAGAAAGCCGGTTTCTTCTCAAGGATCGGTCAGCGCATCAAGGACATCAGGGCCGAAGCCAAGAGGATCGTGTGGCCTTCAAAGGAACAGGTTAAGAACAACACGATAGTTGTCATAATCGTTTCTCTGATCGCAGCGCTCATCGTCTTCGGACTCGATACCATCTTTGGCGTCATTCTCAGACTGATACTCGGACTGGCATAAGTTTACGGAGGAAGATATGGACGAGGCAAAGTGGTATGTAGCACATACATATTCAGGATACGAAAACAAAGTAGCATCCAGCCTGCAAGCCGTAATCGAGAACCGCAGCCTGCACGACCTTATTCAGGACGTGAAGGTCCCTACCGAGATCACAGTCGAGATCAAGGACGGAAAGAGAAAGGAATCCGAGCATAAGCTCTATCCTTCCTACGTCTTCGTCAAGATGATCCTGACGGATGAAACATGGTACATAGTGCGCAATACCCGCGGTGTAACGGGCTTTGTAGGAGCTTCGAGCCAGAAGCCGAGTCCCCTGTCTGACAGGGAAGTCGAGAACCTGGGCATCGAGGTGAAGAAACAGACCATCGACTTCAAGGTTGGCGATCAGGTCGAGATCATCGATGGCACGCTGGCAGGTTTTGTCGGCGAGGTCACACGGATCGATACCGAGGCCATGCTCGTAAAGGTGATGGTATCCATGTTCGGTCGCGAGACCGAGATGGAAATGGACCTTTTGGGGGTCCGACCAATTCAATTCTGATAAAGACCCTTCGGGTTTTTAGTGGGTATCGTCAGATACCCGTGGGAGGACGGGAAGAGTTCCTGTCCGATACTACACCACGTTTTTTGGAGGTATTTAAAAATGGCTCAGAAAGTAACTGGATACATCAAACTCCAGATCCCGGCCGGTAAAGCCACACCGGCACCACCTGTTGGACCAGCTCTCGGCCAGCACGGTGTCAACATCATGTCCTTCACAAAGGAATTCAACGAGAGAACACAGAAGGATATCGGTTATATAATCCCTGTAGTCATTACAGTTTATGCAGACCGTTCATTCACATTCGTAACTAAGACACCGCCTGCACCGGTTCTGATCAAGAAGGAGCTCGGAATCGAGACAGCTTCCGGCACACCTAACAGGACCAAGGTAGGACAGCTCACAAAGGAACAGGTCAAGAAGATCGCTGAGATCAAGATGCCTGACCTTAACGCAGCTTCACTTGAGGCAGCAATGAGCATGATCGCAGGCACAGCCCGCAGCATGGGCGTCACAGTCGAGGAATAACAGCAGGCTAAAACTGCTCACACAAGTGGGAGGAATTTTCCGTTTGACCACAGGAGGTAAATAATGAAACACGGTAAGAAATATGTCGACAGCAAGAAGCTGATCGACAGGACAAAGGCCTATGAGCTCGATGAGGCCTGCGGACTTGTCTGTGAGACAGCCACCGCAAAGTTCGATGAGACAGTTGAGCTCCATGTACGTCTTGGCGTTGACTCACGTCACGCGGACCAGCAGGTCCGTGGCGCCGTAGTTCTCCCTAACGGTACAGGTAAGAATGTAAGAGTGCTCGTAGTTGCCAAGGGCGACAACGAGAAGGCTGCCCTCGAGGCAGGCGCTGATATCGTCGGTGCAGAGGAGATCGTCGCAAAGATCCAGAACGAAGGATTCCTGGACTTTGACGTCATGATCACAAGCCCTGACATGATGGGCCTTGTAGGACGTCTCGGACGTATCCTCGGACCTAGAGGTCTCATGCCTAACCCTAAGGCAGGAACAGTTTCACCTAATGTCGGCCAGGCAGTAAGAGAGGCCAAGGCCGGTAAGATCGAGTACCGTCTCGACAGGGCAAACATCATTCACGTTCCTGTAGGAAAGGTATCCTTCGGCAAGGATAAGCTCAATGAGAACATTTCCACAGTCATGGATGCCATCGTAAAGGCAAAGCCGGCAGCAGCAAAGGGCCAGTACATCCGTTCCGTAGCCATCGCTACGACAATGGGCCCTGGCATCAAGCTGAACAACGCAAGGTTCGGCGGCTGATAGTCTCGAAGCTCCTGAAAATAGGTGTTGACAGACAAAACACAATAGTATATACTTAACAGGCTGTTTTAAGACAGCAGGTGCCGAGAGGCGTAAAAGCTCAATGCTTGCCTGCCGAGAACGGGCGTAGATATCATGTATTTACAGGCTCATTTTCGGTATGGAAATGAGCCTTTTGTGTACTTTGGGCACAAATGAGAACCAACCGATTTGCACGCACAGGGCGTGACAAAAATAACTAGGAGAGGTGACAAAATTGGCAAGTGAGAAAATCTTGACTCAGAAGCGGGAATACGTCCGGGATCTGAAGGCAAAGATCGACGGCTCACAGGGCGGCGTCGTATTCAACTACGGCGGCATCACAGTGGCCGAAGACACAAAGCTGCGTAAGGATCTTCGTGAAGCCGGTGTTTTCTACGAAGTAGTGAAGAACACGATGATGAAGATTGCCATCAAGGGTACTTCTCTGGAAGGCATGAGCGAGCATCTGAGCGGAACCACCGCTCTGGCTATCTCAGGAAATGAGGATCCGCTGGCAGCAGCCAGAGTCCTGCACGACTTCCGGGAGAAATCCAAGGGCAAATTCGAAATCAAGACAGGCTACATGGACGGTGAAGTCCTGAATCTGGATGAGATCAACAGACTGGCAACATTGCCTAACAGAGAAGGCCTTCTCTCCATGCTGCTCTCAGCACTCAATGGCAACATCAGCGGTCTTGCCCGCGTACTGAATGCTGTAGTAGAGGCTAAAAATGAAGGCGGAGCTGCCTGATAAACGGGCAACTGAAACATTTTTCACAAACGATAAGACGGAGGAAATTTAAAATGGCAAGTGAGAAGATCACAGCTTTGGTAGAAGAGATCAAGACCCTGACAGTTCTTGAGCTGGCAGACCTTGTAAAGGCTATCGAGGAAGAGTTCGGCGTATCAGCAGCTGCTCCTGTAGCAGTAGTAGCAGGCGGTCCTGCAGCTCCTGCAGAGGAAGAGAAGACAGAGTTCGATGTAGTTCTGGCAGAAGTCGGTCCTACAAAGATGCAGGTCATCAAGGTCGTTAAGGAAGTTACAGGCCTCGGACTTAAGGAGTCCAAGGAACTGGTTGACAACGCTCCTAAGACGATCAAGGAAGCTGTTTCCAAGGCAGATGCTGAGGCTATGAAGGCAAAGCTCGAGGAAGCCGGCGCAAAGGTAGAACTGAAGTAATTCAGAATCCAAAAGAAGATACGCGGCCATCCGATCGGATGGCCGTTTTCTTTTGCCAAAGTTTCACAGTGAATACAGGGCGGGATATGGTATACTTTATACACAGAGAGAACATGGACGGGCTCAAGTGAGCCCGGGGAGGAGACTGCGATGGATAAATTTGCACTTGAGAGGAAAAGGTTTCCGGTCCTGAACGAGCAGGCATATCTTGAGACCAGCGGCACGGGACTCGTTCCTGACTATGTATATGACGGGATAAAGCATTACCAGGACGGCAGGTATCTGGTCGGCGGAGATGCGGACTGGGGCGGTTACGGAACGGTAAAGATGCTTTCAGACAGCAGGATCGCCCTTGCCCGGATGCTCGGCTGCAGCAGTGATGACATAGCCTTCGGCGCCAACTCATCTCAGATGATGTGCCTTTTCATAGACGGGATCGACCTGAAGGCAGGGGACAATGTCATCATGTCCGAACAGGTGTTCTTCGGACAGATCTACGGCTGGCACTACGCCCGGCAGAGAGGCGTGGAGATAAGGTACGTGAAGCCGGATCACGGCATGGTCACCCTTGACATGATAAAGGAAGCGGCGGATGAGAACACCAGGGTGGTCAGTCTTGATCTTGTCGAGAACTCCACGGGCTTCTTCATATCCGCGGGCGAGATCGGAAAATGGTGCCGCGATAACGGGATATGGTTCATCACCGATGCAGCCCAGGGCGCAGGAGCAGTCAAGGTGGACGTGGAAAAGATGAACATCGATTTCCTGGCGGGCAGCGACTACAAGTGGATGATGAACTACGGCGGCACCGGCTACGCCTACATCTCCCCGAGAGCAAGGAAGGCTCTCAGGAAGACAAGTGCCGGCTGGATGAGCGAAGTGAGCATCTTCTCTGAAAAGCTCCCTCCGGATATCTCGTCCACCGCTACAATGTTTGAATACGGATATCCGAATGTTTCGGGCATTTACGGAATAGGCAAGGTGGCAGAGAGATACGTCCGGCTCGGGCGGGATGATATCCACCGGTATATCCTGTCCCTCAACCGTTATCTCGAGGACAGGGTGAAAGAGATCGAAGGAGTGACCTTCTGGTCCGACTATCCGGAGGAGAACAGGAGCGGGATCATGATACTCACTCTTGACGACAACGTGAAGGCAGTGAACGAGGATTTTGTCAGGGCAAAGGTAAAGGCTCATATATCTTCAGGCGAGATGTACGGCGCAAAAAGGGCCATGAGGATAAGCGTGCATTATTACAACGACACCGGCGATATCGACAGGCTACTGGAGGTCCTGAAGGGCTGAAAATAAAATAACGCTGCAGAAACAAGAGATTTTAATGGTCAAAACGCCCTTCAGTTAGCCAAAGCATATTGATTAAAAACCGTTAATGCTTTAAGATTGTTCACAGGACAGCTCGTTCCGGGCGTCCTTTCGGGCGAGAAGCCCATGAATAAAGAACATAAGATTCGGATAAACAATGATTAACCAGGTAAACAAGACGATAAACAGGAAGAGAAAGGTCCTCGTAGTTGACGATGAGATAGTCAACCGCCAACTGCTCGGATTCATCCTCGAGACACACTATGAAGTGCTCTATGCCGAGAACGGGCAGGTAGCGCTTGATATAGTCAGCAGGGAAAGAGAGAGCATATCGGTCATCCTGCTCGATCTAAGGATGCCGGTCATGGACGGTCTCACTCTTCTGAACATACTGAAGGCTGACAGCGAGCTGTCTGCCATACCGGTGATCGTTCTCACCAGTGAGACCAAGTATGAGGTCGACAGCCTCAAGATGGGTGCCATCGACTTCATCAAGAAGCCTTATGATCTCCCTGAGATAATCCTTGCAAGAGTGCAGAGGATCATAGAGCTCACGGAAGACAAAAGGATCATCGGCATAGCCGAACACGATGACACAGGGCTCTACACCAAGAACTTCTTCCTTGAATACATGCGGCAGATAGACCAGTTCAAGGGAGAGAAGAGCATGGACACCATAGCTCTGGACATAGACCACTTCCATCTCATCAATGAGATATACGGAAGGGAATTCGGCGACCTGGTGCTTGTGAAGATAGGCGAGCGGATCAAGGGTCTGCTTGAGGAGCATTCTGGGATAGGATGCCATTGGGATGTGGACCAGTTCTATATCTACTGCGAACACCTTGAGAGCGATGACGCCCTCAGAAAGCTCATAGACGATATAGGTGATTTCTCAAAGTCTGCCAGAGTCAGAATGAGAGCGGGCATCTTCCACGAGAGCGACATGGGTCCGGAGGAACGGTCAAACAGACTGAGCGGAGCGAGATTCGCCTGCAACACCCTAAGGAATTCATACACGAAGAGCATAGCCGTATACGACTCCAAGCTGCATGACAACGAGGTCTTCAACGAAAGACTGATAAATGACATGCAGACAGGAATAGACGAACATCAGTTCAAGGTGTTCTTTCAGCCCAAATATGACATTACGGGTGACAGACCGGTAATGTGCGCGGCAGAGGCACTGGTCAGATGGCAGCATCCGGAATTCGGGCTGCTGTCTCCGGGAAGGTTCATTCCCGCCTTCGAGTCCAACGGACTGCTGCACAGACTGGATAGAGCGGTCTGGGAAGAGGCGGCGATCCGGGTCTCAAGATGGAAGAAGGAACTGGGCGTGGAGATGACGGTGTCTGTGAATGTCTCCAGGATCGACCTGTATGATGCGGACACGCTGGAATTTATTCTGGACCTCATCAAGAAGTACGACATATCTCCTGAAATGTTCCATCTAGAGATAACCGAGAGCGCGTATATCGACGATACGGCAGAGATGCTTTCTACGATCAGATCCCTGCAGGAAGCAGGCCTGTATATTGAGATGGACGATTTCGGAGCGGGCTTCTCGTCATTGAATATGCTGACTGACATGCCTATCGACTGCCTTAAGCTGGACGTGCTGTTTGCGCGAAGCATCGACAGGGACGAGAGAAAATTCAGGCTGGTTGAAATGCTTATCTCACTGGCTAAATATCTGGGACTTCCCGTCATTGCAGAGGGAGTCGAGGAAAAGGAACAGTACGAAAGACTCAAGAGTGCCGGCTGTGACATGGTACAGGGATACTACTTCTCAAAGCCGGTCCCTGAGGAAGAGTTTATCAGACTTATGATTGAAGGAGGAAGATAAGATGCTGACATTAGATGCACTCAAGCGGTTCGGAGCCGACACCGAGGAAGGTCTGTCCAGATGCTTCAACAACGAAGCGTTCTATCTCAGGCTTGTAGGGATGATCAAGGATGAGAAGAATTTCGAGCTTCTTGAAAAGGCAATAGAAGAGAACGATCTCGATGCCGGATTCGAGGCAGCGCATGCCCTGAAGGGCGTACTTGGCAATCTGTCTCTCACTCCGATGACCGAGATCGCGGTCGAGATGACGGAGCTGTTGAGAAACAGGACCCGGACCGATTATTCGGGAATGCTCTCTTCGCTTCTTGAGAAGAAACGGGAGCTTGACAAGCTGCTGGAAGACTGAAACAATAACCGCACATAACCATAAGGTCCCGCCCAAGCGACAGGCGGGACCTTTATCATGCAAAAAAAGAGCCGACGGTCGACCCGTCAGCTCAGAAATATCTATTCGTAGAATCTGTATCCGTTTCTTCCGGCTTCCTTTGCCTTGTAAAGAGCGGCGTCGGCATCAGCGAAGATGTCGTCGGAAGGATCCTTCCTGTCAGGGAATGCTATTCCCGCGGAAATGGAATTGTACGGCAGTCCGTCCGATGTGTCGTTCATAAATGCGCTTATCCGCTGGACCTTTCGTTCAATTACGTGTCTGAGAGACGAATCGGTGTGCACCATGACAACCGCAAACTCATCTCCTCCAATCCTGCAAGGATAGTCCTCGCTTCTGAAGTTGGCGCTGAGAGCCCTGGCCATCTTCTGGAGGACCTTGTCTCCCACGTCATGCCCGTAATTGTCGTTTATGCTCTTGAAGTAATCCACATCCAATATCAGGAGCGATGAATTCTGCTGAAGCAATCCCGACCTGAGATCTTCAAAGACCTTCCTGTTATACAGTCCTGTCAGAGGATCGTGAGTCGCCTCATAGGACAGGTTCTGCTGATCCGTCTGGATCTGTGTGAGCATGCCGTTATAGCTTTCGGCTATCCGTACAAGTTCACTGGACCCCTTTACAGGTAGAAAGTCCTTCTCAAGGATCTTGGTGTTGAACTCTCGCAAAGGGATGATGATAAGATTCATCATTACAAGTATGTATGCCACGATGATTACAAACAGGATTGCTACAATCATGTTTTCCAGCGACTGATAGGCCGAGTGTCTCCTGGAAAGAGTCTGCTGCCGCTGACTGGCTTCAAGCAGTGTCCGGTCAATGGCGAAGGACACATCTTCGCTGATCATCTTCTTGTAGTCCTGGTAGGTCTCGTTGAATACAAGTTCTCTCCGCCTTGTGACCTTTTCGGGAGCGGAGAGCGGGACATCCGCATCAAGCAATACCACTTCGCCGACTTCGGAAGGGAAGGAATCGACCGATATGCTCATGGCATCAGCCATCAGCCTTATGGCATAGACCTCGATCTCCTGAAGTGTGCTGGAATTCTTCATCGCGTCAGATAGCCTTTCGGTTGCTTCTTCAGAACCAATGTACTTCCGTACGCTTTCAAGAGCGGTTGTTCTCCTCTTAGTCTCGTAGATCTCTGTAAAGAAGTTGTCCGCATACTCTCTGTCGCCGGTCTCGACGAAAAGCCTGACCTGTTCAGTCAGGAAATCGCTGCCCTGTTTCATGTCAAAGGCGGCTTTCTGCAAAACGTTATGTCTTTCTGTCATCTCAGACAGCTGGTTGAATGTCTGCGAGGTGCGGTATGAAGTGAACAACAGGATGAATGTTGTAACGATGGCAACGCCCATGAAGAGAGCGTTGACTGCACCTGATCTTATCGTATTCCTTTTCATAATCTCATTATGAATTCCGCACTATCAAAGAAATAGTCTAAAGATGTCACAAAAAAAGGTAAAGATGGTATAAAAGCGATTTGATGACAGCACCGCCAAAAAGAAAAGTGCCCTGAAAACAGGGCACAGTAAAGCATCATTCCCACTCGGGCATGTTCTCTTCCTCTTCCGTCTTGAAGTCCTCCATGGCTCCTTCGATCATCTTCATCATTTCCCAGACGCTCCTGAAGGAAAGGGTCTTGTCCTTTTCGACCCATGTGATCCTGCCCTGCCAGCTGGCATTCTGCCTGTGCTGTACGCGGATTATGAATGTGCCCAGGTCTCCGTGCATGTCAAGAAGTTCTTCGTCTTTCATTATTCTTTCTCGCTCCTTCATTATTCTTCTGGCGGCAGGCCGGCTGCCTTTCTTTGTTATGAACGATCTTTCGTTCGTGCCCGGGAACGGGTAGTTGAGCCAGTCGTAGAACGATTCCATCTTTTTCAGAAGGTCCAGGGAACCCTGAAAATGTATCGGTTCTCTCTTATAGCTGGTATAGAACCTTCCCTTGGGGTATACTCCCATGGTATCCATGCAGAGGACCACTCCGTCAGGCACTCCTATGTATTTCTGTGTAGCCAATCTGTGTCCTCCTTACTGTATTACGCTGTTGACGTAGTACTGAACGCTTATGCGCTGCCTGTTTATCATGAACTTGGAATTGATACGTTTCTGGATTATCCGGCAGTTTTCAAGGGAAGTGTTCATCAGAAGCACCAGATACTGTCCTTTTGAATATTTGGTCAGAACATCGCTTCGACGGACGGTCGTCCTTATCGATTCTTCCAGTCTCCGGCTCAGCTCTTCCAGATGCACTCCCTTGACCAGGGCGTTGCCCTTGGTGTCAACGATGGTACACAACATGAGAAATGCAGTCTGGCCGCTTCTTTCAAGTATCCTGTTCACGGCCTGGTAGATGCCCAGGAACACGGGATATGAGCATAGATAGCCGCCGGACGGTCCGTCTTCCTCGGAAAGGCCGTCCTGGATATCATCCAGCATTGCCGCCGAATGCTCAAATCTTTCTCCGAGCTTGTTCAGCAGCTCAAACATCCTTCCTGATGGTTTGATGCCCTGCTCATAGAGATAAAGGTCAACGGTGTTCTCGAACAGCTTTGCGGCGTCGTCATAACGGCCCTGTTCGCCGTAGGCCTCCATCGTGAGAGCCTCCCAGTTGGAGAACGGCTGGGATCTGGTCGCAAGCTTCCCCAGGTCCTCCAGAAGATCCCATCTTTCCTCCTGCCTTATGAGGTCGGCGAGCTCGCCCGCCATGTCGACGAACATCTTCCTGTATCGGTAGGATTCCCTTGCGATCCAGCCGACGCTGATCTCGTCGCTTAGAAAGTCGCCGTCGTAAAGGTGGGCGGCATTGACAAGATCCATGATCTTTTCGGAACGGTCTTCCTTTTCGGAAGCAGATCGTATCAGGTCCTCGAACTGTCTTGCATCCTCAACGACCGGGATGTTCGGAGTGAAGTAGTATGTTCCTCCGGACTGGAATATGTAGTTTTCATTCGGAAGGCCGAATTCCCTCAGCCTTCTCTTCCGGTTATATATGACGCTGTGCAGGGCATGGCTGGAGTTGTTCAGCTCTCTTCCGGAAAAGAGGGTGGACACCAGCCTGTCCTTGGGCACGCCGGCTCTTCCTGCGTGTATCAGCATCTGCATCAGGTAGTTGAACTGGCTCTCTGAACTCTTCTGCTTTCCCGTGATGAGGACCCCGTTGTATGACAGGGAGAAGGAGCCGAACATCTGTGCGTGTAACATCGTATCAGCCTTCCCTTCAGATGGATTCCAGGCGCTTGAGCATCCTGTCGTAATTCGAGCAGTTCACCAGGGCGGTCTCCTTGGTTATCTTTCCCTCCCTGTACAGCTTCAGGAGGCTGGAATCCATGGTAAACATGCCCTCCCCGGCACCTGACCGCATCGCGCTTTCGATCTGATGGATCTTGTCCTCCCTTATCATGTTCTGTATGGCAGGAGTGACTCTCAGCACCTCGAAGACCGGGGCTTGTCCGCCGTCCTTGAGAGGCACGAGTTGCTGGCATACGATTCCCTTGAGGAGCTGAGCCAGCTGGATCTTTACCTGCTGCTGCTGCGCGGCAGGGAAGACGTCGATGATCCTGTTGATGGTATTGGCCGCCGAGTTGGTGTGCAGGGTGGAGAATAGCAGAACTCCGGTCTCCCGCGCGGTTATGGCAGCGGAGATCGTGTCATAGTCTCTCATTTCGCCCAGGAGGATCACGTCAGGACTCTCTCTCAAAGCGGATCTCAGGCTCTCCAGATATCCCGGAGTATCGATGAAGATCTCCCTCTGAGTGACTATCGCCTTGTTGTGGCGGTGTATGTATTCTATCGGATCCTCCATGGTGATTATATGGCACGGAGTGGTCCTGTTTATCCTGTCGATCATACAGGCGAGGGTGGTCGACTTTCCGGTTCCTGCAGCGCCGGTGACCAGCACGAGACCCTTCTTTGTATCCCGGAGAGAAAGCACGCTTTCGGGTATTCCGAGCTTTTCAGGATCCGGCAGGCCGAACTTTATTATCCTTATCACCCGGGCGAGGGAACCGCGCTGCCTGAAGACATTTATCCTGAATCGGCCGAGCCCGGAGATGGAGAAGGAAAAGTCATCATCATTCCCGTTTTCCAGATTCGTCCTGTTCCTTTGGCATAACCGGTATATCTCGTCTATGAGAGGCGTGATAGACGCCGGAAGGAGCACATCTCCTTCCAGCCTTTCCTGAAGACCGTCGCACTTTACGGTCAGGGGAAGGCCTGCGACTATGAAAATGTCTGAAGCACCTCTGTTCACTGCCTTTTCAAGCAATTCCTTAATGTTCATATCCGTATTGTTTCCTTTCTAGTTTCCGTCCCACAGTTCTTCGTTGAGATCGTCGTAATCCCACTGCCTGTGTATCCTCCAGACAAGGGAGGCGCCTTCGCTGTCGGTCTCGGCTTCCAGTATGTATCCGTCCTTTTCCCTGGTGAGGGAATCAGATGCGGTTCCGGCAAGTTCCTCGCAGGCCTCCTTCTCCAAAGCGTATCTTGTCTTTACCGTCTCCCGGAATTTCTCCCGCATGGCCAGATCCGCCTTCGAGGTCGAGAATGTGAGGATGCCGAGTGTGGTCATGGCTATGGCTATGACCGTGAGAAGGAGAGCGAGAGGTCCGAGTCTTATAGGAGTTCTGTTCA
The DNA here is from genome assembly GCA_964507095.1 of uncultured Oscillospiraceae bacterium. GTDB lineage: Bacteria > Bacillota > Clostridia > Oscillospirales > Ruminococcaceae > RGIG3102. The sequence goes on from CAZDOS010000016.1 coordinate 17,698, forward strand.
TGATCCTGCCTCCTTGCTGAGCCCTGCGGCCTCGAGGTCATATATCTCTTCTCCGGAGGAAGCGTTCCCCACCGAGATATCGGCATAGACTATCCCGTTTTCGGTATGCCACGATAGACTGACCTTGTATCGTCCTTCCTTGCTGACGTTCATCATCTCATCCATCCTGAATACCGCCTGCCGTTTGGCGTCTTCACAGGCAAAGCTCTCCATATATGATTCATCCGTTCCGAGAGCTTCCGGAAGGTCTTCCGGTTCGCGACATGAGATAGAGACTTCGGCAACGTTCTGGGCTATGAGCACACTGTCAGTCAGGTTCTTCGCCCTGGTGCTCCGGGTCTTCGATCTTACGAAGACCCCCGAAAGGATGAGTATCATCCGGGTGAAGAGAGCCAATAGCAGGAACGTCTCCACATAGAACATGCGGCTGTAGTGTCTGTCATCCATGATCTTCACTCTCCTTTACGTGCATGTTCACCCTAACCGTTCCCCGGTCTGTCTTGATGGTCAGCAGTCCGGAAGGGGAGAGATCCAACGTGAATGTGGAATTCTCGCCTATCACGATGGCGTTCTCTGGATCGAGCTCGCCCTCGCTCTCACCGTAATCGTCAAGAAGGTTGCCGTTGTAGCAGTAGATCCTGTCGGCGTAGCCGGTATCCGAATCCTCAAGCACCAGCATCGGGCCCTCCGGTCCCTCATCGATCCTGAAGGAGGAGGTCCTCTCATGGGTGAGAGCAGTGTTCAGATAGGCTGCGACCTGTCTTTTGTGGGAATTGGCGGAGGAGTGGCGGACAAGGTTCTTGTAGGAGAGCGCACCGAAGACCACCAGCAGCAGGAAGCTGCCGATGAACATGGTGGCTATTCCCAGAGTGTAGAAACTCATTGAGATGGAGTTGGAGTTGTCCTTTTTCATCCTTTGTTCCTTACAGTCACCCTGACTTCGGGAGGCTGGTTTTCGGCATAGGCCGTAAAATGAATGTAGTATGCTTTCTTGTTTATGGTGAGACCGTAGTTCTCTTCCAGATACTCGAGGCTTGGAGGGTAGGCCCCTTCAACCACGTAGCATTCGAGGCTCCTTTCAAGCACGGTCCGCTTTATGTTATCCAGATTCTCCTCGGGGCCTGCGGATTTCGGGAACATAGCCCGGAACAGAGCGCCTGCGATCAACAGAAGACCGAGAACTGCCGCAAGAGCGAGAGGATTTTTCTTTCTGTCTGTATACATCGGGTGTCCTCCTAGATCATGGAGTTCATCATGCCGATCAGAGGGAGCATCAGGCTTATGAGCACGAATCCCACGCTGATCATAAGAACTCCGGAGAGCAGAGGTTCAAGAGTGTTGACAAGCCTTGAAACAAGGGAGGATATGTCAGATTTGAGCAGATCGTTCAGCCTTTTCAGAACGGACACTATGTTGCCGCTCTTTTCTCCGGGAACCAGCATCCTTCCGTATATGGGCTCGTACAGTTCGGTGTCATTGGCTGCCGTGGAAAAGCTGTGGCCCTGCTCCATAAGGCGGTAGCATTCCTTGAGCTTATCTTCAACCGGCCGGCATTCCACGAGAGGCAGGCAGTCCAGCAGGGCATCATCCTGGTTCTCGCCGCTTGCAAGGTACACTCCGTAGGCGGAGGTGAACCTGAACTTTGCCATCTCATCGAATATGGACGCGCATATCGGAATGTGCCTCAGCGCCTTTTCGACTGTATCCTTCTTGCCCCGCCTCCACATCAGCAGGCCGGCTGCAAGGAGGAGCACTATCACCGACATGACCACAAGAAGGATCCTGCAGAGTCCGTAGGCGAAGCCAAGGTATCCGAAAGTGGATGCGGTGAGGTCCCGGTACACGTCCCGGAAGGCCGGAAGCACCAGCTTCAGCATGATCACCAGAACGAGGATGATCATGGCCACCATCCGGGCAGGATATATGACTGCCGAACGCAGTCTGTCCTGCATGTCCTTCTGGCTGTGGTAATAATCCGCAAGGTTTGAGAGGACCGATTCAAGATTGCCTGTCCTTTCTCCTGCCTTGACCATTTCAAGTGCGTAATCCGGGAATATCCCGGTCTGCCTCATACAGCTCTCCAGGCTGTTTCCTTCGGTGGAAAGAGCGTACATCCTGTCGAGCCGCTCTCCCAGAGGGCCGTGTGCAGGGCCTTTCTCCAGCAACGATAGAGCTTCCTCGGTGGTCACTCCGGAGGAGATCATCATCGCCATGCTCTCCGCAAAGGCACTCACTCCAAGATAGTCTAGTTTAGTCTTACTCATTTTTTCTTACTCCGCTGATTTGTGGATGTATTTATTCTTCTTATTATTTTTCCTTTTATATATCTTTCCGGTCTAGTACTCGAAGACGTCAGAATAGTTCTCGCCGTTTCCGATGAACTTCGCGTCCGAACCGTTGGCTGAGAATGTAAGGTCCATCCTTGACCAGTCATCCCGTCCGACCTCGAAGCCTACCGTTATCCACCCGGTCTCCCTGGTGTAGATCATGTTCCAGGCGTGATAGACGTCATTGGGCGATACATAGCCGAAGATGACCTTGGTAGGTATCCCGTGGCTCCTGAGCATCCGGGCAGCGAGGCTGGCGTAGTCGAAACAGATGCCCATTCCGGAGGTCATGGTCTCATCCGGGTCCGGAAGGTATCCCGTCGGGATGTCCTGCGCCTTCGGTCTGTCGTATTTCACCTGTTTGCAGATGAAGGAATAGACGTTCGCTATGAAGTGAAGTTCATCGTAGGATTCTCTCGCCAGTTCTCCGGCCTTTTCGACACACAGGGAATCCCGGTCGTAGTCCACGTACCGGCTGGCGTGAAGGAAAGGCTGGAATTCGTCTATGAGAGAAACATAGATGTTGACTTTGTACAGTTCGGCATACTTGTTGTCGGTCACATTCTTCATCACTCTGAGGGAGTAGCTCCCGTCGCCGCTCTGGATCGGGAATACGGTCACTGTTCCGTCATTGGGGATATCATAGGTATATTTGATATCGCCCTTGATTATCTGGAACTTCAGTCGCTTGTCCCGAACGCAGCTGGCCCGGACATATCCCTCTCCGGTGTGAGAGGCATCTATCTTGACGCCTGCCCCGGAGTAGGCCTTGTTCCGGTCAAAGGTCACCGGAAGGAACTCCGGGACCTCATACCTTGTCCCGGGATCCTCCCTCTTTACGGGAGGATCCCCGCCTCCGGCACAGGAGACGGAAAACAGGAGAAAAGCCATGACAAAGAAAAAGACAGATAATCTCAGAAGCCCGATATGTCGGTCTCGAATCATATATGGATTCTTTTCCTTTTCAAATAGTGTTGTTATGTCCGCCGGTCCGGATCAGAGGATGGATAAAATGATTCCGATGATCGTGTCAGACCGGTTCTCTTCTATCTGTTACTCTACACCACGCAAAAGACAAAATCAATAGTCTCCACTGAATACGCCCAAAACCATTTATGTTTTAGACTGTTAATTTGACAAATGATGTAAAGGCTAAAAATCAAAGAAACACAGATAAAAACCCTTAATTAGTATATTTTTTGATGCTTCTTTAGACATTTTCCAAATATACTGGATACAGGTGAAAAGTCATCACCTTCTCTGCAAGATCTGAGTAAAAACTCACCGGAGGCAGGTGGAGCCTAAGCATTCAGCTGCACATTGAAGCCCGCTCCTCCTGCCGAAACTCAGATCGGTTTATGCTGTCCGCATCAGTTTTTTGTGTTTAATGCCACGGAGTTTTGTGAGCTGTTGTAAATAATTACTATTGTGAGACATTAAATTTGTTGATTGTAGAAATTATCGGCAATTCTTTCATTATCAACTTGAATTATTGTGACAATTAATATATATTATAATTTGATAAAATATACTCTTGTGGTCCTTGTGCAGCAGGACCATATAGGTGGGCGGTCCGGAGAGGCTGTTGCTGATCCGTGCCGTAGGCAGAGGAGAGAAATCGACTTGAGACCCTGGCCCGTGTAAACAAGAAGACGGGTCAAACTGCAAAGAAGAATACTATAAGAAGGGGGATAACCACATGAAAAAGAGGATTGTTTCACTCTTGATCACTGCAGCGATGCTGATAGAGCTGATACCGGCATCTGTCCTTGGCGCGTTTGCAGACGACGGTGAAACAGCTACCGCTACAGAGCGGCCGGTTGAGATAACCTATGTGGAAGAGACCGAGGACGAGACGGAAGTCCCGCCTGAGGCCGACATAGAGGAAGAGCCGGAAGCGACTGTCGCGGAAGCTTTGGCGGACGACCCTGACGCAGAGACAGAAGAAGAGGCAGATACCTTGCCTGAAGCCGATGCGGATGAAGAGCCGGAAGCCATTGAAGAAGGACCTGCAGAGGAACCTCTGGAAGGGCCGGCTGAAGGTGAGGCAGAACCGGCAGAGCCTGAGGAGACAGAGCTGCAGGAGGCAGTCGAAGAGGAGCCGGCGGAAGAGCCGACAGATCTTGACGAGCCTTTAGAAGAAGAGCCGGCAGATCTTGAAGAGCCTGTCGAGGCACCCAACATGCCTTCACGGCATTTCGAGGGATCGGCAAACACCATATTCGTGACGGTGGATGCACCTGAAGGAGCATTCCCTGAAGGCACCAAGATGGTGGTCAAGCCTGTGTTCGACTCGGATGTTCTTGATTCTGTCGCCGACGCAGCCGGAGCTGAGAGAAAGAACGTAATCGCGGTCGACATTTCCTTCTGGTATGAGGAAGAGGAGATCGAGCCTATGGCTCCGATCAATGTAGTCCTGACCAGCAGGATGATCGAGAAGGTCGAAGAGGCACAGGTCGTTCACGTTGACGATTCAGGCGAGGCAAAGGTCATCGAGGAAGCGGACATCAGCGGCAAGACCGCCGAGTTCTCGTCCGACATGTTCTCGGTCTACGCTATTGCAACCACACCGCGTCTGAATGTCATCATCAAGAGCGGCACTACAGAGCTCGAGAACGTATATCTCAAGAGCGGCGATGACGCGTCTGAGATAGTGTACGATCCGGGTGCAGGCGAGCTTGGCGACAAGGTATTCCGCGGATGGACGACCAAGGAGAACTACACGGTAGCCGATGCGGACAGCGCAATGACATTCGCACAGGTGCAGAGCGACGCGTCATCAAAGGCAAGCAGTCTTTCGGCCGACGGCAGCGTAACATACTACGCGATGCTCTACGACACCTATACGGTAACGTACATTGATCTTCCTACGGGAGTTGAAGGCGAGCCTACAGTTGTTCTGAAGACGGACACTCTCCTGGTCAAGGAATCCGATACAGTGGCATATACGGTTTCACAGGCATATTCACCTGAGAACCCTAACACACAGGCGTTCCTCGGATGGATACCTGATGAGACAGCCAATGTTTCGGCCACCGGCATAGCCGCCGAGGGTCCTTACCCGAACGAGACAGCGGTCACAGTCAAGGGCAATGTTACTTTCATGCCTTCAGTACCTTACGGCAACTGGCTGATATTCAAGGAGATGGGCGGTACATATACCATGCCGCAGTTCGTCAAGAACGGCGAGAAGCCTACAGAGCCGACCGCTCCTACCAAGAAGGGCTACACCTTCAGCAAGTGGACAACAGACGAAGCCGGCGAGAATGAGTTCGATTTCAACTCAGAGCTTTCAGGAAAGACTGTCGTCTACGCACAGTACACACCTGCGCAAACTGCTGAATACACGATCCTGATCTGGAAGCAGAACGTTGAAGGAACAGGCTACGACTTCGGTGACGTCATTCACGGCACCGGAAATGTCGATGCATCGATCAACGATCTGGTCACTGTCAGCGACACGTCTATCAGCGTCAGCGGCACAAGCTACAGCTATCAGGGATTCACTCCTAACGAGCTCGGTGACACCGTCAAGATAGTTCCTGAAGGAACTGCCACACTGAATGTTTTCTTTGACAGAGTCACCGTCACCCTGAACTTCTACATCTGGCAGACCGACGGTCAGGCAGGATATGTATATACCCCTGTCACGCCTACATCAGGTGCTTCAGGAAGGTACTACACATCGAACACGGCCAATAATGCTACGCAGGTGTACTACAATGCCGCGGACGGCAAGTGGTATACGAACAGGCAGTGGAGCTGGGCGATATATGACTATACTTACAGCGGAAATTCCTACTCAACTGTTTACACCCGTGAATACAATGACGGAAGAGACTGGGTGATCTTCAAGCAGCTGAGCGGTCTGTACGGATCCAAGATCGGTTCCAACTGGCCGGAAGATTATGACTGGTATGCAAACGGAGGAAACAACGGTACAACAAGCGGAACCCGTACAACGTTCATGGACGCGTTCCTTCCTCCGAGCGGATACACCGAAAACTTCTACGGCAGCGAGCATTCAGGAAGCCGGACCATCTACTTCCAGCAGCAGTCCGCTTCCGATCCGAGTTCTTACTCCACGATCAACACCGTGACTGCGGCAAGAGACAGCTCGTTCTATATCTCGGACAAGTACAACGGATTCACCGCTTATCAGTACAGCACCAACGGCACGAGCTGGACCAGCGTCGGCACGAAGGGATCAAACGGCTACTACAACAGCGGTAGACGGGTAGAGTATGATCGCCAGCTGTACATCCGTTTCAACCGAGACAGATACGACATCAACTTCATGGACGGACTGTATGTCAACCCTAAGGCGGACATGCGGACCGTATATGACAACACCAATTATCAGCTGTCAGATGCCAAGAATATCGTCTACGGAGCAAGTCTGTCGGACTATGCACCGGGCGGAAGCGCGGAGATTACTCCTACGGCACAGTACTCCGGATATCTCTTCGACGGATGGTATCTGGACAAGGCATGCCAGAACCCGGTAGATTTCTCCAAGCTGAACATGCCTGAAGGCGGACTTACTGTATATGCCCGCTGGATCATGAAGCAGTACCGTGTGATCCTGCACGCCGATCTGCCTGACGACATCATACAGGCAACGGATGATGACGGAAACGCAATCGACTACTTCGGTACCGAATCCTGGTCGTTCCGTGCAAACGAGGGCGAGCGGATCAGCGTTTCTGACGGTATCGCCAAGAACTATGAGTTCGACGGATGGTACAGAGACGAAGACGGCAAGAATGTTTTCGATACGGATGCACACCCCGCAACCAGTGCGATCGCTTCTGAATACGACAAGAACAGCGAATACTCCGAGTGGACCATTGACGGTCCTGACACCTCACGGGGCAACAAGGATCTGACCGGTTACAACGGCGGAGAGCGTTTCTGGGTAACACAGAAGATCGATCTCTATGCAAAGTGGAGAGCCATCACGGTCGGTGCTGACGGAATTGGCGTCGTTTACGAGGCCAACGGAATCGACGAGAAGACCGGCGACACCGTTTCCGGAAGCACATCAAGCACAGACGACAAACTCTACAAGGACAAGGCTGCTGCATTCGCAGCACCTGCAAGCTCGCCGAGCGATGACACAAAGCAGTTCCTGTACTGGCAGATCCAGAAGTGGGACGGCTCCAAGTTTGTGGATTCCGGCAAGAAGGTATTCCCTGGAGCCACATTCGATGTCCTGGTCAACAACGCCAAGATCGTCGATGAGGGCGGAAACGTCGTAGCGCTCAGCGCAGTCGAGGAAGGCAAGACCTACACCTACACCGTACAGCTCATGGCCGTATACGGCGATCTGGGCGAACCGCTCATGGTCAAGGTCAAGTTCGATCCTAACGGCGGTAATCTGTCTGACACAGCTCTTGCAGAGAAGGAATACGAAGTCAACACCGAGATCACAGTTCCTGGCGCAACCAGAGCAGGCTACACATTCCTCGGATGGGGCGTTTCAGCCACAGCAACCGATCCTCTCATCGCAGCGGATGACGATCAGGCTTGGGCAGCCGACAAGATCAACCGGAATGCCTGGGATACTGACAAGGACATGAACATCCTCTATGCACTGTGGGATGAGAGCGAAGTCGAGATTAAGTACGCGGTCGCCGATGACAGCACAGGCTACGAGGGAGTATCCGTAAGTCCTACATCTGAAAAGGTCATGGCAGACACAGGCGAGGCCAAGGGTTCAACCGCGGCATCAACGACCTCAAAGTATGTCATCGACTACTGGACAAAGGACGAAGGAACCGATAAAGTCGGAACAAATGCCAAGTTCGTACCTGAGAAGGGCACCGAAGGAATCTACGAAGCACGGACATATTACGCACACTTCAAGCTCAACGAGGTCGATGTAACAGTCCATCACTACCTGAAGGGCACGACCACAAAGGTAGCAGAGGATGTGACAGAGACAGCCACAATAGGCGACAGCTACACTGCTGAGGCAGCAACGGCATTCATTGCTCCTTACACCGACCTGGCGCTCTCCAACGAGGCGATCAAAGCCATCACGGTAAGTGAGAATGCTGAAGATAATGTTGTCAATGTTTACTACACGATCGCCATCACGGTAAAAGCGGATGACAAGAGCAAGACATTCGGACAGGATGATCCTGAGCTCACAGCCACTGTTGACGGACTGCCTGAGGGCGAATCCTTCACAGGATATGAGCTCGGCAGAGAAGCGGGCGAAGCTGTAGGAACATATACGATCACACCTGCAGGAGACGCGACAAGCGGATACTACACAATAGAGTATCAGACAGGTACTCTGACTATTACAGCAGCTGATGAGCTGGTGATAACAGTCAAGGGCGAAAAGGCCGAGTACACTTATGACGGCTCAGCCAAGACTGCAGAAGGATACACAGCAGAAAGTACAAACAGCCTGTATGATTCCACAAAGCTGAAGTTCACTGGAACTGACAGCGTCACAGAGACTGATGCGGGCACATACCCTATGGGTCTTAAGGTAGCCGACTTCTCTTACGAGGATGCCGCAAACTTCTCAAAGGTTACGATCAACGTAGAGGACGGACAGCTTATCATCAACCCTATAAAGGACAAGGTCACAGTCACGATAACAGAGAACTCTGACAAGGTCACTTATGACGGATCAGAGCATACGATCACCGGATACGAGACGATCGAATCTGACAATACTCTGTATGTAGTTGCAGACTCTGTTGAAGAGACAAAGACAGACGCCTGGACAGTGACGGAGACAGATGCCGGAACATACGACATGGGAATCGTCGCAGGCGACTTCAAGAACACCAACAAGAACTTCACAAACGTTGTGTTCGAGATCGTTGACGGACAGCTTGTGATCGATCCTATAAAGGACAAGGTCACAGTCACTATTACTGAAAACAGTGACGAGGTCGACTACGACGGAAATGAGCACACGATCACCGGATACAAGGAGATCAAGTCTGACAACGAAAAGTACGACGTGACAAAGTCCGTTGAGGAGACAGAGACAGACGCCTGGACAGTGACGAAGACAGATGCCGGCACATACGACATGGGAATCGTCGCAGGCGACTTCAAGAACATCAACAAGAATTTCTCGAACGTCGTGTTCGAAGTAACGGACGGACAGCTGGTAATCAATCCTGCCGAAGTCACGATCAAGGTCAACGACGCTTCGAAGTACTACGGAGAAGAGGATCCTGAGTTTGAGGGCACCGTAACGGGACTCGTCAAAGATGGAGATCTCGGAGAGATCACGTACGAGAGGACCAACACGGCAGAGGATGTCGGAGAGTATACCGAGGTTCTCGATGCCAAGTACACAGAGAACGCCAATTACAGCGTAACAGTTGAAAAGGGCGACTTCGAGATCAAGAAGGCCAACATCACTGATGAAACCAGATTCGAGATCTCAGACCCTGAAGACACTCCTTACAACGGAACAGAGCAGAAGCAGCCTGTGACAGTCAAGGATCTCCTGACAGGCAAGACCCTGACAGAGGACACTGACTACACTCTCACATACGACGGAGACACGACGAATGTCGGAACAGTCAAGGTAACAGTAGAGGGCAAGGGCAACTACGAAGGAAAGGTTGACAAGGATTACGACATCACCAAGGTAAAGGTGACGATCAAGATCAAGGATGTCACAAAGGTCTATGACGGAACAGTGCTCGACGCTTCACTCGAAGACTACTACGAGTACGGAACAGTTGAAGGACTGGTCAACGGTGAGGTAGCCAATGTAATACTCAACGGCAAGATCACACACGTTGAAGAGACCACAGACTTCGTGGCGTACACAGACACAGCCGGAGAGGATGACGTCTGGTACAAGATCGAGTGGGCAAAGGCAGTATCTCCAAAGGCTGCAACAAGGCCTACAGCAACAGCTCTTGAGAGCAACTATGAGCTTGATCTTGAGAACAGCGAGATCGGAAAGATGGAGATCACTCCTGCCGAGCTGACGATCAAGACGGGAAGCAAGAGCAAGGAATATGACGGAAGCGCCCTTAAGTATGACCAGGTCGACGTAAGCGGAATCGTTGACGCTGACAAGGATGAGATCAAGGTCACAGTGACCGGTTCTCAGACAGCAGTCGGCAACAGCAAGAACACTTACGAGATCACATGGGGCAATGCAAAGGAGAAGGATTATACGGTCAAGGAGACACTTGGAACACTGACGGTAACGCAGAAGTCGGATCCTCCGACGCCGCCACCACCGCCACCTCCACCACCACCTCCACCACCACCGGAGCCTCCAACGCCGCCGGAAGAGCCGATCGAGGAGCCTGAGATCCCTGAGGCAGAGCCAGAGCCGGAGATCATTCCTGAGCCTGACACGCCTGCAGCACAGCCTGTATGGGCACTTATCAACCTGATAAGCACGATACTTGCAGGAGGACTCTCACTCGGAATGCTCGGAACCTACTTCACAAAGAAGAAGGAAGAGGAAGAGGATGAGAACGGCGAGAAGGTCAAGAAGGAAGACGATGAAGATGACGACAACGTCAAGAAGCACGGCTTCACGAGACTGCTCTCACTGGTCCCTGGAATCGGATCGATAGTCACCTTCCTGTTGACAGAGAACATGAAGAACCCAATGGTTCTGACAGATAAGTGGACACTGCTCATGGTAGTGATGGCCCTTGCGAACGTACTGCTCGCATTCCTGTCAAGAAAGACAAAGAAGGACGAAGAGGAAGAGGACAAGCGGAAGGCTTAAGCCTGAACGGTCTTCGACCTGAAAACTGATACTTAACTAAAGGACTCCCGGAAAACCGGGAGTCCTTTTTTTGATGCATAAGTCTAAAAAAATCAGATTAAAACCGTAAAATGATATATAAATTGACTTATCATTAGACTTACACAATTTATATTATTCATGGAAAGGTATGTCCCATACCCTGTTCAGATACGGATCAGGAGTCCACATGCATAGATTGGAATGAAGTAAATTTGTAGTTAGCAATAGTTCCAATGAAAATGATGTATTTTTGTTAACTTTTGATTATTGAATATAATAACGAATAGGGTACAATATATGTTGAGTGACTGCGGCCGCTCTATTGTTGCATACCTATTTATGGTCATGTTCGGATCTTGTCGTGCTTGGGATGAATCGCCGCACGAATCAGATCAATACGTAAAATGATGATGTGAACACAGATGTAACATAAATGCAACACATCCGGCACACATATTTCCTTTTACATAGTATTTGGAAAAATGCAGATGTCCGGGCGGAACCGCCGAGGTTACTGAAAGCGTATATAGGCCATGCCGTACATACCTTATATGTTAAGGATATATATTATAAATAATACATGTTTGACTTAGCATCCAGAGTGTTGGAACAATGAGACAACTGTATGGAAATATAGGGGGTAAATTAATGAAGAAAAGACTAGTTGCACTCGCGCTTGCGGCGTCGATGATACTTGAGCTGTTCCCGAGCTCAATTTTGACCGCGTTCGCAACCGTGGATGAGCCGACAGCTCGGATAGAGCAGCCGGCGGAACCTGTCTCTTCAGAAGCAGACGAGAACAATGAACCGGCAGTTCCAACAGCCGGTGATGCACTCGTTATCGAGGAACCGACCAGAGAGGTCACCGGAACCGTTGCAGAGGAGCCTGCACAGAATGACGATACCGTCATCGAAGGTCCTGCGACGGAAGAGCCGGTCACGGATCCTCCTGCAAAAGAAGAGAACACAGAAAAGACTGAGTCCGAAAACGGTGCAAAGGCCGGAGGCGGTCCGCTCAGAGCGATTCAGTACCATACCCTGACCTTCATGGTCGACGGAGAGGTATTCGGAGACCCGATTACAGTTGCTCAGGGCTCGAATATAGGGACCGAGGACATGCCTGTTGCGCCGGAGAAGACAGTCGAGGGCGGAAGAGTCGTTTTCGACGGATGGTATTACGGGAACACAAAGATTACCCGGAGCACCATCATCACCGCAGAGATGGCTTCGGAGATGACGGTCAATGCAAGGTATACTACGTATTACCCGGTGACCTTTGATCCCACCACCGATCCTAACGAGCCGATGGCCCATACTGTCGTTGAGGTTGCAGCTGACACACGGATTGGCGATGCTCTTCCGACTCCACCTGAAGTCCCGGGATACGTGACGAAGTGGGTCAGGAGCGACGATTCCAGCGCTACAGTAACTGCAGCCACAGTCGTGACAGGTCCGTTCACCGCAGTAGTTGCGGAAGATAAGATAGTTTATACTGTCACTTTTGTTCAGGAAGATGGCACTGAAGTAACGAGAACTACGGACATAGATTCCGGATTTGCCGTCAATGATCTTCCTGAAGTGACTCCAAAGACCAACAAGGTGGGCAAGTGGGTATATCCAGATACGACTAACGAGTTTACAGTCGGTACTGTCGTTTCAAGTGACCTTACTGTCAATGCATACTATGAGCAGAACATATTTACCGTAAAGTTCATGGTCGACAATGCGCAGTACGAGGAAATGACTACCGCAACGGGAACCACGATAGTTCTGCCTTCCGATCCTGTGAAAGCCGGTATGACGTTCATGGGCTGGTTCACTGAGCCTGACGGACAGGGAACCCAGTACACTGCTTCTTCAACGGTCAACCGGGATCTTACACTGTATGCTTATTTTGCTGAACAGGTCAGGGTATCCTTCCTTGTAAAGGATGACCAGGGACAGGTCATCAGCGAAAAGTCACAGTACTTTGTTGATCTTGCTGTCGGCGATCAGATTACCACTCTTCCGGACGATCCGTTTGTGGAAGGAAAGGTATTCGATCACTGGGAGCATGAAACTACTCACGAAACCGTAACAGTAGGTACAACCGTTACAGAAACTTTCAACGCAGTTGCGGTTTTCAGGTCGATCGAAACATATGAGTTCACTGTAAATTACTTCTATAAGAACAGCAATGGCGCAAGAGTTGATATCAGTACGCAGGTCTTCGATCTTGTTGACGGAGATTTCCCATATACTGTTACAGCTCCTGGATATACAATCGCTACACAGGTTACAGATGAGCCTACATATTATCCGAGCAGGCCTACGATTACTGTCAACAAAGATCAGTTCACTCTTGACTCTGAAACCGGCAAGTATATTCTGGTTGAGGAAGACGAATTCGTGGCAGCCGATGCCAACTACAAGGTCGGGCATTATCTTAAGAATCTTGACGGAAATGGCTACACGCTCATAGAGACTGTAGATAAGGTCGGTGTTAAGAACTCGAAAGTCACACCGGACATTAACAGTTATGCGTATGCAGATTTTGAGGACCGCGATAAGGACGTTACCATTACCGGAAATGCCAGCCAGGAGTTGAAGGTTTACTATACCCGTAAGGACTTCACTCTTTCCTATAACGTTGGCGGCGGTGACTATATCGAGGCTGTTACGGCGAAATACGGAACCACCGTTACACTGCCGAACAACGCTACCCGTTCGGGATATACGTTTGCCGGATGGTATACGGATGAAAACTGCACGCAGTCAGCGGGAAGTTCAATCGTGCTGGAAGGCAACACTACGCTATTTGCAAAGTGGAATGCTGCACAGGTTGACTACAAGATCGTATACATGATCGAAAATGCCAACGATAATGGCTACTCATATCTTGCTACTGTGACCAAGCAGGCGGCGACCGGAAGTTCGATCACGATGAACGCCACTACAGCCGGAGCAAATGGCACCAGGCCGAACGATCTTGATACGACTAACTTCACGTTCAAGGATTCCACGACAGAGACGGTCGCGGCCGATGGAACGACAGTTGTTACAGTTCGTTATAGTCGTAATGTTTATACACTTCAGGGAAGAACTGGCACAGGATGGGGTGCGAGCGATGTATCTGGAGCTAGACTTACGGCAAAGTATGGCGCAGACATAACTGCTCTCTGGGGAAGCACGTTTGGCAGTGGCGGCAACGCTCAGTACAGCTGGAGTTACAATGGCGAGAACAACAGCAAGTTCAAGAGTCTGACTATAATGCCTTCGCTGAGCGTTCGTACTAACACCAGTCCTGCAAATACGATTTATCTGTATCGTGAGTCTGATAGTGCTAGCTATTATCAGCATCTTGAATACTGGCTCCAGAATTATACGGGAACCGGCGTTGAAACCACGACATATAATGGTAAGACATACGGCCGTGTAAAGTCGATCGACATGCGATACAACTATCTCAGTAATGTTGATGACTGGTATGAGATTGAAGGTTATACCAAGGCGGGATATACTGCGACACACAGTAAAAATCAAAACGGTACCTATTCAAGCTTTACTTACACATGGGGAAGACAGTTTAGTCAGTACGGGAATCAGTATACATATACCCGTTTCAATTTCTACTATGATGCTGAGAAGTATCCTCTGACGTTCTACAACTATGACGGTACCCTGATCAGTACGCAGGATGTTACCCTTGGAGACGACATTTCCAGTTACCTGACGAGCAATAAGCCTAGCGCGCCTATGGAAGGTGCGACCTGGCTCGGATGGTACACTGACCAGGAACACACGAGTTCTTACACAGGTGGAAACAAGATGCCTGCAGGTCTCGTGCTCTATGGGGCATTTGAGTTCCCGACTCGCACAGTAACCTTTGATTCACAGGGAGGCTCTGCTGTCGAGGGACAGGAGGACGAGTACGGATTCTATGCAACAATGCCTTCCAACCCTACAAAGGATCACTATACCTTCCAGGGATGGTTCACTGCTGCCGATGAAACCGGATCGCCTTATGACTGGAATCGGCCTGTAACTGAGGACATCACCCTGTATGCTCACTGGACACAGGATACCATTAGTTATACTGTTCACTACTATGAGCAGGGAACAACAAATAAGGTCCTGGATGATAAGGTAGTCTCAGATCCTAGTTTCAGGGAAAACCAGGAAATCACTGAGAATGCTCCTACTGTCGCAGGACATGTATCTGACAAGTCTTCGGCAACGATCCGGCTTTCATTTGATGAAGAAACCAACACCATAACCTTCTACTACTACACAATCCCTAATGAGATCACGTACAGGGTCGATTATGTGTTGAAGGATCATCCGGAGATCAAAGTCGCAGAATCCAAGACGGTAACAGTTCCGGGTTCAACCACAAACGTGCTTGAGATGGCTGTCGAAGTGAATAAGACATATCTCAAAACCCAGACAACTGATTCTGATATTACAGGTAAAGAGTACAGACCTGTCGAAACCACGAAGGAACTGCAGCTTGCACTTGACAACAATGTAATCACATTTGAGTATGTTTCGTACACTACAACGAAGATAACCGTGAACTATTACGATATGGATGGAAATTCAATCGAAGATACGGATGTATTATTCGTTGAAAAGGGCGATACGTTTACTCTTCAAAACAAGGCTCCTGACGGATTTGTGTATCATCATGCATATCTTGACGGAACGACTACACGGCCTCAGAGCACATATCAGATCACTGGGAATGAAGGCGATCTTAAGATCAACATCTATTACCAGAAGAAACTGATCATAATTGCAAACAATAAGGCTAAGACCTACGATGGCACGGCCCTGTTCAGCAGTTTTGAAAACAGTGCGGATTATACCGTTACAGGCACTCTGCGTGGTGATGTTCTTACATCAGTCGAGTTCGATGGAACTCAGACAAATGCCGGCACAAGCGCCACTACGCCGAAAAACGCTCAGATCACAAAGGGCGCTCAGGCAATAACGGATCCAGAGACATATTACAGCATCATATATGTACCTGGTTCACTGACAGTCAAGCCTGTCAGCGTATACATCAGCATTTCTGCTGACCAGTGGAATACCCACTCGGGTGGTTCTGGTCCGAACTACTATACCGGACAGACATTCAATGTAGGCTTCACAAATCCTAATAAGCAGCACTTCAACGAAGATTCAAGCAAATCGGCATATGTTTCTATCACGAGCGGACAGCGCGATCTGTTCATGGACAAGTATGCTGATGCCATCTGGAGCGTCCTGTATGGCACCGATGGAGTTCTTATCTCCGAGAAGAATGCAGGATCATACACCTTCACGGGTGAACGGCAGAAGGCACTGCTCGCAGACATAACAGTCGGAGAACAGACCATGATGTCTGATCCAAACTATTCGATCACACTTTATGCCCGTGACAGCATACTTAAGATAGATCCTCTGCCGCTGACCGTAACGACCGGAACAGCACAGAAGGTCTATGACGGTGTTGCTCTCACGAAGACTGATGACGCTTCACTCACATACAATTACTGGACACGGAATATCGGCGGCACATGGACTGCAGCATCTCGGGAACCGGGAACCGTAACACTCGAGACCGGAGACCAGGTCACGTTCTCAGTGACAGGATCCCAGAAAGATGTCGGACAGTCCGATAACACAGCTGAAGTTGTGTTTGCCAGCGATACAGTAGCAGCAAACTATGTTATAACCAGAAATCTCGGCACTCTGACAGTTACGGCAGCACCCCTTACTGTAGTTGTCAAGGATGCAACCAAGGTCTATAACGGAGAAGCTCAGACTGGTTATACAGTCGAAGGAAGTGTTGTTGGTGAAGAGATCCGCGTTACAGGCACTGGAGCAACAATAGATAGCGATTCAATGACCGTAACCGGTTTGGGAAGAGGCGACATCCTCATTCTCAGCTACACTCCTGCAGAAGGAACAGATGTCAGCGGTTCTCCTTATACGGGTTCATTCGGCGCCTCTTACAGAGTAGTCAGAGGTGACGTTGATATCACATCGTCTTATCAGATTGCTGACAATGCATTTACGCCTGGCAAATTAACTATTGTTCCTGCTCAGGTCACAGTCACGGCGGAGAACAAGAGCAAGGTATACGGAGCGACAGATCCTGAACTGACCTGGACGGTGAGCGGACTGCAGAACGGCGACGACAAGAGCGTCCTGACCGTTAGCATCAGCAGAGCCGAAGGCGAGAACGTGGGACACTACGCGATCACACCTTCCGGAGCAGCGACACAGGGCAACTACGATGTAACCTACGTAGCTGGCGACTTTGAGATCACAAAGGCTCAGGTCACAGTCACGGCGGAGAACAAGAGCAAGGTATACGGAGCGACAGATC
>CAZDOS010000016.1:35240-35341 GCA_964507095.1 uncultured Oscillospiraceae bacterium
AGCGACACAGGGCAACTACGATGTAACCTACGTAGCTGGCGACTTTGAGATCACACCTGTAGAGGCAGAAGTGGTAGTGACCATCAAGGGAGCTACGGACA
>CAZDOS010000017.1:0-33204 GCA_964507095.1 uncultured Oscillospiraceae bacterium
CTCCCGCTTTAGGAACAAGGGTGTTCCAAAACGGGAGATTGTCTTCAGTCTGAGACCGAGCCAAGGCTCGGTCTTTTCTTTATGCTTTATGGTTGGATATTCTGTTCCTTTACCTGAAGGGCGAAGTAGTATTGGATATCACCCTTCTCGAACTGGGCATGTATCCTGTAAACATAGATACCTTCCTTTTCCGGCGTCACCCAGGTGTATACCTTTTCAAACTCCTCATTTCCCAGCCCTTCAGCGACGAAAAGCTCGCAGAGTTCCTCAAGAGCGGTAAATGTGATCACTATGTTCTCCTTCGGGGGAACATCCGTTATCATCAGAGGAACATCCATCGGCGATACGAATGGGGAATAGACCGTCTTGAAGCCGAATTTCCATGTATATCCGGCCCTGACGACATATGGCGGATTGAAGCCGGTCGATACGGAAATAACAGGGAGATTTATCTCCGGGTTTTTGCTGTCGACCGAATCCTTTATGAATAACGCCACGTATGCCGCCAGAACGAGCATGACAGCAGCGAACAGATATCTTTTAAGCTTTCTTTTAAATACCATTGCAATGTTCCGATGTGTTTATTCTGAATCTGACAGATCCAAAGTGTGTTCCTCACTGTTGACAGTGATGTTCTTTTCCCTGAGCGTATTCCGGATCTTTTCTGAACAGAGAGTGTAGATGACGGCAAAGGTCGGAACACCGATGATCATGCCGGGCAGTCCGAACAGACCGTTTCCGATAACGATTCCGAGAAGGACCCACATAGGGGCAAGTCCGAGAGAGTCACCGAGGATCTTAGGTCCGATGACATTTCCGTCGAGCTGCTGGAGCGCAAGGATGAACACCAGGAATATGAGTGCTGAGTACGGCCTTGAGATCAGCAGGATTATTGCTGATGGGATCGCTCCGATGAAAGGACCGAAGAACGGTATCATGTTGGTCACTCCAACTATGACAGCGATAAGCAGTGAGTAGCTTGGATAAATGACCAGCATTCCGATGAAGCAAAGCACGGCGATGATGATACTGTCTATCATCTTTCCGATTATGAAGTCCGAGAAGATGGTGTTTGTAAGGTTCGCGAATCTTGTGATCTTGAGAGCCGTCTCCTTGCTGAACAATGCGAAAACGAGCTTCTTGGCCTGGAAGATCAGTTTCTCCTTGCCGGAAAGCATATATATCGAGATTATGAAGACCATGAATACTTTGACGATACCGTTTCCTATGGAAATCGTAAAGTTTACTATGCTGGGGAGTATCGACAGGGAAAATTCGGCGAAGTTCCTGAATGAATTCTGCAAAAAGCTCTGAAGCTGAATGACAAGGGTCTGGCTGAAGTGATACTCGTTCATCATCCTGTTCAACCATCCTGAAGCCTTGTCATAGAATGCAGGAAGGCTTTCGGAGATGTTGGCCACGCTTACGCCTATCTGGGGCAGCACGCTGGTGAGCAGGGCATAGAAGATCCCTGCAGCGATAATGTACACGACCAGGATCGCCCGGCTTCTTCCGTGCTTGCTTTTTGGGAACAGTCTCTGCTGCGTGTGCATCACTGGCTTGTTTAGCACGAAAGCCAGCGCAAATGCATACAGGAAAGGTGATATTACGCTGCTCCGCTTGTTCCAGAGCCCGGAAACGGATTGTATATTTGAAAAGAAAAGATAGAATGAGATACCGCAACAAAGGACGAATATGTTTCCGAGATTCTCCTTTGTAAGCAGTTTCTTGAATTTCTCGAACATCTTTACACTCCAATATTCAAGTAATAATTAATATAACTATACATAGTAAGTATACTGCAAAAGCGGGTCATTTACAACATAGACAGATTAAAGATTCGTGAAGAGATTATTAATAAGGCGGAGCATCTGCTCCGCCTTGACAGGTCTGGTGTCTTAGTTGCCTTTACCCATTTTTCTCGGTCTGGCACCTTTAGGGATAGGACAGACATATCCTTCGCCGACGCGTTCCTTATGCTCTGCCTTGGCATCCTCGATGATCTCGGGATGCTCAATGCAACGGATGGCGGTCGCTGCTATAATTTCTCCCGCATAAAGCATTCCTTTGAATGCAGGACCCTTCTTGCCTTGTGCGACCAGCTGCCATGAATGACCCGGTGTATTGGCCGCATAGCATGTCGTGTAAACCTGCGCAGTAGGACAGACCCATGATACGTCGCCTACATCGCTTGATCCCGGGCTGGCCGTATCATCAGGGAAATAAGGCGCAATGAAGTCAAGCAGTGATTTATCCTTGTTTGAGAGGACCGCCTTCTTGAGTTCCTTATCCTTTATCTTCGAAGCAAGCTTCTCAACGGAATTTGCCTTGTTCCGGATATTATTCTCAATCTCGTCGGCAAAGGCAATCTCTTCCCGCGTGTACGTCGGAGCCGGAATGCTCTTCATGGTGTCATACATCAGTTCTTCAAGTGTGAAGTTGGGAATGATGTTTGAACATGCCTTATAGAAATCGATCTCGAGCTCAGTATCTGTCATCAGAGCTGCACCTCTGGCAATGTTATTGACTCTCTTGTAAATGTCCTGGACCTGATCGTTGAACGGTGCCCTGAGCAGGTAAAGAACATCTGCGCTCGCCTGTACCACGTTAGGAGAATAACCGCCGGTATTGGTTACGGCATAATGCATCCTTGCCTCAGGGATCACGTGCTCTCTTAAGTAGTTGACGCCGACATTCATAAGTTCGACAGCGTCAAGCGCGCTTCTGCCAAGATGAGGGGCAGCGGCTGCATGTGCCGGAATGCCCTTGAACTTGTATTTGACCTGTACGTTTGCAAGCGTTGACCCTCCTCCGACACTGTTCATGTCTGAAGGGTGCCATGTCAGAGCAAAGTCAAGTTCATCGAAAACTCCGTCTCTGGCCATGAAGGCCTTTCCGCTTCCGCCTTCCTCACCAGGACAGCCGAAGTAAATGACCGTGCCGCTGCTTCCGGTCTTCTCAAGGTAATCCTTGATGCCGATGGCAGCCGCTAGGCTGGCCGTTCCGAGAAGGTGGTGACCGCATCCGTGTCCGTTGCCTTCAGGGTCGATAGGGCAGTGAGTCGGAACGCCCCGTTCCTGGCTCAGTCCGCTGAGTGCGTCAAACTCGCCCAGGATACCTATGACAGGGTGACCGCTTCCGAATCTTCCCGAGAAGGCAGTCTCGATGTCAGCAAGATTTTCGGTGACTTCGAATCCTTCTTTTCTCAGAGCGTCACAAAGGTAAGCGGCACTCTTGTACTCCGTGAAGGCAAGCTCCGGGTTGTCCCAGATGTTGCAGGCAAGCTCCTGCAGATCGGCGCTCTTCGCCTCAATGGCTTTGATCAGATCGTTTCTGTCGTACATACTTTTATCCTCCGTTAAAATGTATTTTGATTATATCATCTGTCGGCAAGAAGTGTCACCAACTGCCGAACTGCATGCATCGCTTCGGTCGACAAATAAAAAGTTCCTTGCACTCATGTGCAAAGAACGATAGGCTCATCATATTCCTCTGGCTCTAATGCCCTCTGCACACGGCAGGGACGTTTGCCTGAGATCTGCTGTCGATCAGGACATCCGGTGCCGCTGGTATCTGTCTTTATATCCCTCATCCTGCTGCTGTTCGCGTTCGTTATTGAACAATGCAAAAGCGCGCGCCTGTTCTTCGGCACGTTCTTCTTCAGTGTTGCATATTATGACATTCAGGATACTTGACAGTCCGCAGACAGTACTCATCTGGAAGTCCTTTCGTTTTTATCTTATGAACTGATTATACTCTTTGCGCATTTTCCGTTCAAGGATTGTACAGGAAAGGGTCAGTTCACGGCAGCGGAACAGTAACTGAAATCATAAATGCTCCGGGGCTCTTTTTTGTTGATTGTGCACTATCGCTCGAAGTCCGCGGACAAGCCGGTCGAGATGATTTTCGGCAAAATAGTCAATAAACTCTTGTAAAACATCTTTGGTTTTATATCTGGCGACAAAGATTTGAATGCGTCGCACAAACAACTGTATGCAAAAGAAATACATTTATCAAACTGACAGAGACAGGAGCTCATCAGGTTTAATTTGTAATCATTTGTTCACAACTAAAAAGACGCAGATGTGATATAATTCTTTAGTATTATCCGGGCCAATATGCTGGATTTGCGTTCTGAATACAGCATAACGGTACGGTAAGGAAAAAGAATTCAGAGTCCCTTTGGACTTGACCTTAAGAGGTATAGATATAATGGCTGAGAACAAAGAAGAACTGTATGCTTCACTCCGGGCGGATGTTGAAAAGGACATAGCCGAAGAGAACGCAGGTTCGACGAATACATTCACCGCCGATAAGCTCAGGGAGAAGAAAAGAATAGCGAACCGGAACGCAAGAAGGGTCATCACCGGTGCTGTGGTGATATGCCTTGCTTTTGTCGGTGTGATATCTCTCATCACAGGCGGCGTCGGATTGGTAAAGAGGATATTTGACGATACCAAGGAGAAGGAAAGACTGAACAGACAGCTGGCTCCGCTGGTAGTCTATGATCCGCTCCCGTTTGCTTCAGTCGACAGGGCAGACCCTGACATGATACTGGCTGCTTCCATCTGGAGCGTCATTGCAAACGAGGACACAAGCGCATTTGAGACCGACGAGTACGGTCAGATGCTTCTGCCGGCAGCTTCCGTTGAGAAATACTTCTCGGCTCTGTTCGGAAACAACTACATGATCAATCACCGCAGTTTCTCATACGATTCGACAGATTTTACATACAATGAGGACAGCAAGACATATACCATTCCTGCTACCAGTTATCCTATCGGATACACCCCTCAGGTCGATTCGATAAAGAAGAGCTCTAACGAGAGGATAGTGACTGTCGGTTACATTTCACCTGCCAGTTCATATGACGATCCTTCCGCAGGTATGCTTTACAAGTATGTAGACTACGTTTACACGAAGCAGGACGGAGAGTTCTATCTGTCATCTATCAGAGAGAGCGACAAGGTCGTCGAGAACCAGTCAAATTCCCGGAGCGAATCAAACTCGCAGTAACGTACATCCGGCACAGAATAATAAAAAAGGAGCTTTGCTGACAAAGCTCCTTATTATTTTGATGCATCATACCTCTATGTCTTCAGCTACGTACCACTGCCCGTCTATTTTTACGAAAGAGATGATGTATTCGTGACCGCTGATCAAGGTCTTCGATGAACCGTTGACCAGGTACAGCCAGCAAGCCGTTCGGTTCTCGACCACATCATAGCCCCGATCCATCAAAGACCTGGAGAGAGGCAGTTTTGGATCTGATGGGTTGAGCTCGAAATCAGGATCGCCGGAATTGCCTCCCACATGCAGTTCGGTCCTGTCGCCGCTGTGTTCTACAGAAGAGTGCATCGCTTCCAGTTCGCCCCTGAGGTCCGCCTCATGCACTCCGATGTCGTATGATGAGGGCATCAGGTATCCTGAAACATCCTCCTCGTTCAGCAGCCGGTCGATATACCGGTTGTTGATCTCGTTTACAATGGCCAGCCGGTCCTTCGGAAGACTGTGGGTGTTCGTCGGGACAACGTTCTCCTGCACATCTCCGTGAAAACGGTTCCGGACAGGCAAAACGTCTTCGGCCTTCGCTATTCCCAGGCCCCGTTTGCCTACGGCAGAAGATACGACTACACATACGGCCAGGCTTACTCCGAACAAGTGTGATAAAAGGAAGTTCTTCACAAGATCAAAAAGCTTTCCTTCAATGTCTCCCTTGAGCTTATCCTTTGTGTGCTTATACAGAAACAGCCTGAAAGCGCCTCCATCAGTGGTCAGATTTCTTTTGCATACCGGACATGCACTGTCGTTTTCGCTGACTGCTGCACCGCAGTGAGGACAGAATTTCTTATCCATTTTGATCCCTCCTCAATACACGAAAAAGCTGAGGAAGTCCGAACGGTCTTCATAAACAGCTACCACCTGATACAGCAGGTCCCCATCGGCCTGCATTGTGATGCCTGATACATATGAAAAAGCCTCTTCCTGAGCGACGGAACCGTCAGGCTCGATGCTCCTGAGTATTATCTGTTTAGGATCTCCGGGAACATACATGTTGACTGTGATCACGTCAAGGTCGGTGTCAAGATAGAACTCATCATATTTCTCGTTGTATTCGACTTCATACTGATCGGAAGGGAGCACCTTGAACCTGGTCCCGTTTTTTCTCATGCTGATGAGACCCAGCCGGAGTATGCCGAGAAGGATGACGATCCTGAAGATCGGGCTTTCGGTGATCACTTTGAGCGTCAGGATCGATTTCAACTCAAGGAGCCTGTCTATCTTCCCGTAGACTGTCCTGTCATATGCCTCATCGATCAGTTCATTGGGTATGGGAGCGCCGCACTGCGTGCAATGCCTGGCAGTCATGGCGTTTTCGTGTCCGCACTGCGGACATTTTACTGTTTCTTTCATTCTTTTATTCCTATCGTGAAAGCAGCCATGTTTCGACAGAGGTCAGACAAAGACCATCCTGAATATGTGCTGTAATAATGTGAACATCAGCCTATGGAATAGAAGGCTTTGGCATTTGCCTCCGTGAGCCGGATGACTTCTTCCTTTGTCATGCCAAGAACCTCTGCCAT
The DNA here is from genome assembly GCA_964507095.1 of uncultured Oscillospiraceae bacterium. Classification (GTDB taxonomy): domain Bacteria; phylum Bacillota; class Clostridia; order Oscillospirales; family Ruminococcaceae; genus RGIG3102. Next base: position 6,585 of record CAZDOS010000017.1, read on the forward strand.
CTTTTCGGCAGTATAGTGCAGCATGGACGAATCACATCTTTGACCTCGCATCGGGACAGGCGCCATATAAGGACAGTCTGTCTCTATGAGGATCCTGTCGTGAGGAACGCACTGAAGGCTCTCTATGGCTCGTCTCGCATTTTTGAATGTGATTACTCCCGTAAAGCCGATATACAGTCCCATTCTGACCAGCTGCTTGCAGCTTTCCCGGCTTCCGGAATAGCAGTGCATGACGCCCCTGTGCAGAGGATGTGAATTGAGTATGTCAATGGTGTCCTGCATCGCATCCCTTGAATGTATGATCAACGGCTTGCCGGTCCTGTTGGCAAGTTCTATCTGTTTTATGAAGGCATCAGCCTGGATCTCGTTCGAATGTCTGTCGTCATAATGATAATCTAGGCCCGCTTCGCCCACCGCGACAGCTCGCTCGCTTCCGAGCAGATCTTCCAGCTCAGCCATGATCCGCGGGTCGGCTGCCTGTATGGCATCTTCGGGATGTATTCCTATGCTGCAGTACATGAAAGGATACTTTTCGGCCTGAGCCAGTGCCTTCCTCGATGAAACGATATCGGCCCCGACGTTCACCAGCGTTCCCACTCCGCTCTCAAGGACTTTCCTGAGGACTTCATCACAGTCCTCCGAGAATGCCTTGTCGTTATAGTGACAGTGGCTGTCAAAAATAGCTGCCATTTTTCTCCTCCGATGCAAAAAGAAATAGGTTTTTCAGCATGAAACTTACTTTGCCCGCAGGGCTTTTGATAGTTAGCCGATACTCATTTTTGCCTTAAAATTATATACTATCCGCCCCTTTCAGTAAACCCTTGGGGAGGGTGAGTCGTGTTGACTGTAATAGTCAAATGTGATATCATTTTTTGAAAATAGGACTAATGCGCCCTGTAGGCGCACAAGGAGAATGTTATGGCAAAACAGATTATTACCGGCCCAAGAGGCACCCAGGACGTTTCTCCGTATGACAGCTACAAATGGAACCTTCTCGAGGGAAAGCTCCGTGACATAGTTGACCAGTACGGCTTCAAGGAGATAAGGGTACCTACCTTCGAGCACACCGAGCTGTTTTTGCGCGGTGTGGGAGACACGACGGATATCGTCAACAAGGAGATGTACACCTTCAATGATAAGGGCAACAGATCCATCACCTTAAGACCGGAAGGCACCAGCCCAACGGTCAGATCGGTCATCGAGCACGGCACCATGAACCAGGGCTCACCTCTGAAGGCTTACTATATACTCTCATGCTTCAGGTATGAGAAGCCTCAGTCCGGAAGACTTAGGGAATTCCACCAGCTGGGCATAGAGCTCTTCGGAGCACAGGATTACACCGCTGATGCTGAGGTCATCGCAGTCGGACAGAAGGTCATGAACGATCTTGGAATCGGCGACAAGGTAAAGCTCAACATCAACTCCATCGGCTGTCCCAAGTGCAGACCTGCCTATCACAAGAAGCTGAAGGATTATTTCGCACGGTATAAGGATGAACTGTGCGAGGACTGCCAGGCGAGACTTGACAAGAACCCTCTCAGAATCCTTGACTGCAAGGTGGAGCGCTGCTCCGAGATCGCAAAGGGAGCGCCTATCGTTCTTGACAGCCTCTGCGATGAATGCCGTGACCACTTTGAGGGACTCAAGAAGACCCTCACAGCAATGGGCATTGACTACTCAATCAATACAAAGATAGTCCGCGGACTTGACTACTATACAAAGACAGTGTTCGAATTCGTATATGACGGGATCGGAAGCCAGGGCACGGTGTGCGGAGGCGGAAGGTATGACGGACTGTTCGAGGAGATCGGCGGACCTCATGTCCCTAGCGTCGGATTCGGCATGGGAATAGAGAGACTGCTGATGACTGTTGAGGCGGAAGGCAAGACTCTCGGCGATGATACTGTCCCTGATGTCTTCTTTGTAGGCATCGGGGAAGATGCAAAGGTATTTGCCTTTACACTGGCTGAAAAGGCCAGATATGAAGGATTCAGGGCTCAGAGCGACCTTATGAACAGAAGCCTTAAGGCACAGATGAAGTATGCTGACAAGATCGGAGCAAGATTCACTGTCGTCATCGGCGATGAGGAGCTCAAGACCAGAAAAGCAATCGCAAAGAACATGGCCACTCAGGAACAGATCGAGATCAGTCTTGACGAGCCATTAAAAGATCAGTTGAAATAGGGGAGAAAGATATGGATTCAATGGGAAATCTGCGCAGGACCCATTATTCTACCAGAGTCACCGAAGACATGATCGGCCAGGAAGTTGTAGTAGCCGGTTATGTCGCAAAGAGCAGGGACCTCGGTTCAGTAATATTCTGCGATGTTAGAGACACTAAGGGCATCATTCAGCTCAACTTCAATGATGAGTGCCCGAGAGATGTTTTTGAGAAGGCAAAGACTCTCAGAAACGAATATGTAGTTATGGCGAGAGGTATAGTCGCCGCGAGAGAGAGCGTCAACCGGAACATAGAGACCGGAAAGATCGAGATCCTTGTCAAGGAACTCAGGGTGCTCTCTGAGGCTGAGACAACTCCTTTCGAGATCAAGGACAATGTCAATGTCAACGACGAGCTCAAGCTCAAGTACAGATACCTTGACCTGAGAAGGACTGTTGCTCATGAAGGACTTATGATCCGTCACCGCATCGCCAAGATCGCCCGCGATTACTTCGATGACAATGACTTCGTTGAAATCGAAACTCCTATCCTTGTAAAGAGCACGCCTGAAGGCGCAAGAGACTACATCGTTCCGAGCCGCGTTCAGCCGAACAGATTCTTCGCTCTTCCTCAGAGCCCTCAGCTGTACAAGCAGCTGCTTATGCTCTCCGGATACGACAGATATTTTCAGCTGGCCAGATGCTTCAGAGATGAAGATCTGAGAGCGGACAGACAGCCTGAATTCACTCAGATAGATATCGAGATGGCATATGTCGATGAGGTCGACATTCAGACAGTGAACGAAGGGTTCATCAAGAGAGTTTTCAAGGAAGTACTTGATGTCGATGTTCCTACACCGTTCCCAAGACTCACCTACAAGGATGCCATGGACAGGTACGGAAGCGACAAGCCTGATACGCGTTTCGAGATGAAGCTGTGCGACATTTCAGAGTGCGTTAAGGACACGGAGTTCTCCGTGTTCAAGTCAGCTATTGAAGAGGGTGGAAGCGTCAGATGCGTCGTCGCCAAGGGACTTGCAGACAAGTTCACCAGAAAGGAACTCGACAGGCTCGCACAGGTCGCAAAGACATACGGGGCAAAGGGTCTGGCTTACACAAGGCTCAACAAGGACGGCGTTTCATCAAGTTTTGAGAAGAACCTTACCGAAGACGAGATCAAGGCGATAAGAGAGAAGTGCGGTGCGCGGGAGAACGATGTGATTCTCGTAGTCGCTGACCGGGACAACAATGTCGTATACGCTGCTCTTGGTGCCATCCGCCTTGACATAGGCAAGAAGTACGGTCTGTATGATCCCGAGAAGTTCAACTTCCTGTGGGTCACTGATTTCCCTCTCTTCGAGTGGGACAAGGAAGAAGGCAGATATGCAGCCGTGCATCATCCTTTCACATGCCCTAAGGATGAGGACATCGACAAGGTCGAGACCGATCCGGGCGCCTGCAGGGCCAAGGCATATGACATGGTCCTCAACGGCGTTGAACTGGGCGGCGGTTCAATAAGGATATCAAATCCTGAACTGCAGAGAAGGATGTTCAAGGTCCTCGGCTTCACCGAGGAGAGGATGCAGAACAGTTTCGGCTTCCTCATTGAGGCTTACAGATACGGCGCACCTCCTCACGGCGGCATGGCCTACGGCTTCGACAGGCTCTGCATGCTGATGGGCAGGAAGGACACCATCCGTGATGTCATCGCGTTCCCTAAGGTACAGAATGCAGGCGAGCTCATGACCGGATGTCCGGACATCGTCGAGCAGAAGCAGCTTGATGAGCTATACATCAGCCTCATAGAAAAGAAATAAGCGATAAGGCAGAAAAGTGCCGGACTCATCTGGGTTTTCCAGGGAGTCCGGCACTTTTGCTTTTTTCATACTTTTTCTTTGGTCAGTCAAACACTTTTGACAGGGACGGATTCTTTTCGATAAGCCTTACAAGGATGAGACCGAGGATGCAGCTGAGAGCTTCTCCGATTCCGACACTGAGCGCCTGTCCCGCGAAAACTACAGGATTGAATCCGCCGCTTATCAGGACGCAGAGCTCCATGCCGACCACTACCGCGTTGAGGATGATCGGAGGAAGCGCTGCGGCAACAGGAACATCCTTTGTCCTTACATTCCTGAGCATATATGTTGCTATGCCGGCGAACAGCGTTGCCATCGTCCCGAAGACTATGTCGAATGCGCCCAGCAGGTCCGCTCCTGTCATGACCCCGATGAGGTTAGTGAGGAAGCATCCGACTGTGATTCCGATGATGTTTTCCGGACCGAATACCGGAAGGAGCGTGAGTGCTTCACTGACCCTGACCTGTATAGAACTGAAGGAAAGGGGAGCGAGCAGCGTGCTCGTCACCGTATATATGGCAGCTATCATTGCCTGCCTTGTGATTATTTTTGCCTTGTTCATTTTCTACTCCGTTTCGTTTCAATGATATGTTTTTATATATTTTTAAGGCCGATGGCCGAAATAAGGATTCGCAAAGCCCGCAAAAGAAAACAGCGAGGGAAAAGCGTCCCTCACTGTCAATAAACTCTGATCGGAAAGCTTTGGAAAGCACAGTGGAAAAGCTTTTGAAGGCCACTGCGGTCTTTTATTTACCTGTGTAAACGATGGCCAGGCAGTGATTGCCGGCATTGGTGGAAACGGCGCTTCCAAGTTCGAAGGCCATCTTCGGCGGAACGCCGAGTTCCCTTTCACAGGCGGAGTACAGTTCTTTACCGTCCTCCTTTTGATTGTATGCTATCAGGTATTCTGTGGTGTTTCCCGCACGCTTCTTGAATTGAGCGATGAGATTGGGAATGACCAGCTTGTCCCCTCGGACCTTCTGAATGACTTCAGTGGTCCCGTGATCCATCAGGATGATAGGCTTAAGTCCGAGAAGTTCGCCTGCAAATGCAGCTGCAGCCGAGATCCTTCCGGATTTCTTCATGTATTTAAGTGTATATGCGGTCAGCAGTATCTCACGGTGCCGGAATTCCTTCTCAAGATACGCGATGACTGTCTCTGGGGCAGCCCCCTGATCGATCATCCTGTCGGCATTCATGACAGGCCATCCGTAACCCATCGAGAAACACTCGCTGTCCAGTATATGTATTTTCACATGTGACTCTGGATTCTCTTCGAAAAACATGTCCCTTGCCATGACAGCGGCGTCATGGGTGGCACTTGAATTTCCGCAGATAGTGACAACGATGATGTCGCTAACTCCCTGTGCGGCGAAATACTCGAATCTCTCGCCGTAACGCATCATGGTGATGTGTGCGGTCTTCGGGATCTCACTGCAGGTCTCAAGCAGCTTTGAGTACTCCCTGAAGGAAATGTCCTTCCTTTCTTCGTAGCTTTTTCCGTCGACCGTAATGAAGAAGTTCAATATCTCAACGTTGTTCAGTTCTACCTTGAGAGGGATGTCACATGCAGAATCAGTTATGATCCTGATTTTGCTCATTCTGTCTCCCAATCGTATTTGCTCAGTTTGCCCTGTGTCTCCAGACCTTCGAAATCCCACTGCCTGAGCACCTCGTATACGGCGATGGCAACGGTATTTGAAAGATTCAGGCTCCTCAGGTGTGGAGTCATAGGGACTCGCACGCAGTTGTCCTTGTTGGCATACAGTATATCCTCATCGATGCCCTTGTCCTCTCTGCCGAAAACTATGTAGCAGTTGTCCGGGTAGCTGATGTCGGTATATCTGTTCAATGCCTTTGTGGTGAAGTAGTAGCATATGCAGTCGGGGTTCCTGGCATAGAAATCCCGGACGTCATCATAATAAGTTATGTCGAGCTTGTCCCAGTAGTCGAGTCCGGCTCTTTTCAGCTTTCTGTCATCGATCTCGAAGCCGAGAGGGCCGACCAGATGGAGCCTTGCTCCGGTCACAGCGCAGGTCCTGGCGATATTGCCGGTATTCTGCGGAATCTGAGGCTCAAATAGTACTATATTGATCGTTTTCATGTCGTCTCCAATCAAAAAAGCAGTACAACCGATTTATGATTATACTACTTTTGAAATGAGTTTGGAAGAGCCTTAATTCAATTTTAATCAGAAGCCGTGTGCCGATGTGACATCGTCACTATAGCTATTTTACCTTGATGAGAAGTCCTGCCTTCTTCAGCGCAGGTCTTATCGCATTGAAAAGGAGCACTGCCGCGACCGTGTTGATAACAGCATTGATGATAGTCGTGTATGTGGTGACTGCGAGCAGAGCCTTTATGGCCTTTGCCGCCTGTTCGGCGTTAGGGAACAGGAAAGTGTACCATACATACTTGAGAGCAGGTTCGAACACGCAGTTGAATCCGAGACCGGCTATGGACGCGGCTGTAGTCCATTTGAGGATATCGGCCGGCTTCTTGTCTTCATCGCTGATATGTCCCAGCTTGTGGGCAACGAGTCCGACGATGAGACCGATCACGAACTTGGTTATGAATGTTCTGGGTGCGCTTGCTGCCCAGCCGCCGACAAGATCGGCAATGACAAGGCCTACGGCGCCTGCAAGGCCACCGTAAGTGCCGCCTAGAAGATAGGCTGCTATGACAACGAAAGCGTTGCCGAAGTGGACCTTGGTACCGCTGGCATTGAATGCAGGGAAGAGGGTATATCCGACAAAGCACAGCGCAGCCATGAGACCCGCCTCGACAAGTCTGAGTGTGTTGGTATTTCTGTTTTTCAAAATGATCGCCCCATTCTGTTATTTTATGCCGATATTATACATCATTTTTGATATGATTGTGAACAGGTTTTTGCAAAGATATTTGTAACGGCAAGAAGGATGAGTGACAAAAACAGGCAGTGCCCGAAGACACTGCCTGTTTGGCTGTTATCAAAGACCTGCGTACTTGTCGACAAGTGCCTGAAGAGTTGCTGCCTTCTCAGGATCAAGAGCGAAGAAAGCTTCGTCCTTGTCTAAGACCGCATGGACCAGACCTCTGTACTTGGCCATTGCCTTGTCGCGGTATTCAGGCTCATCCGGATGCTCTCTCGCTTCTGCGAAGCCCTTCTGGATCTCAGCCCAGTCCTCTGCAGAGACAGGATATGTGTAGTAGCTGTTAGGTGCAAGACCTTTTACGCTCTCGCCGAAGATGGCCCGGTAGACGGCCATGGCTATCGTGTAGGATCCGTAAGGAGATGCGTGCTCGCCGTCTCTCCAGTACATGTCTATCTCAGGGTGGTTATAGAAGACATCCTCAAATACGTTTCCGGCATATGCCAGCTTTACACCGAACTGCTCGCTGAGCGTATTGTAGATATCGTACATGCCCTTCTGATGATCAGGATCTCTCTTCTCGGCCCAAGGCATTGTCTGGATAGGAGTTACGCCGTTTGCTCGTGCAAGCTTGATGATCTTCTCGCCGTCCGCAAGGGTCTCTTCCTTTGGAGGGCAAGGTGAATGTGCGGCCTGCTGCATAACGATGTAGTCAAATCCGCCGTACATGAGAGCAAATCTCAACTCAGTGAACTGACCGTAATGCCATCCGTAGGTTACGCCGGGATGTGCCTGCATTGCCACTTCCACATCCTTACCGCGTTCCTTGCATATGTTTGCGAAGATCTGCGGCATGTCATTGTAGAAGGTATGGCTGTTTCCCAAGAATAATACTTTCATGATTACCTCCGTTTTGTGTTCCTTAATTTACTGTAATACAGTTTCGTTATTTTCATTATACTATATTTCCGGTCGCAATCAAGCACATTTAATCCATCTGTTCATGTCGGGGAAAGCGGCAGCGCCGGTTTGCCTTGCTTGTCATAAGGTGCTAATATATATGCATCACAGCCTTGGAGGAAATAATGGCAAACATAGCATTGCTGGGACATGGCGTAGTCGGAAGCGGCACTGCCAGAGTCCTTTTGGAGAAGAAAGAGGAGTGGCCGGCAAGAGTCGGAGAAGACCTGACACTCAAGTACATCTTTGTCAGGCACGATTATGACGTGGATTACAGAGACCTGTTCGTCTATGACATTGATACAATCCTTGACGACGATACGGTCGATGTTGTGGTGGAGGTAATGGGAGGGACCGATCCTGCATATAAATATGTCAAGGCAGCCCTCCAGAGAGGCAAGAGCGTCGTGACAAGCAACAAGCAGCTGGTTGCTGAGCATGGCTTCGAACTGATGAACATTGCCTTCGAGAAGAATGTCAATTTCCTGTTCGAGGGAGCGGTGGCAGGAGCAGTGCCTGTCATACATTCGATCAGAAACACCCTCATGGCCAACGATGTCAGGGAGATCTGCGGCATCATCAACGGAACGACGAACTTCATACTGTCCAAGATGGTCAAGGAAGGAATGTCCTTTGATGACGCCCTGAAGGACGCGCAGCGGCTGGGCTATGCCGAGGCAGACCCTTCACGGGACGTCGACGGACTGGATACCTGCAGGAAGATTTGCATACTTGCAACGCTGTGCTTCGGCAGCCATGTCTATCCGTTCGGAATTCACACTGAGGGGATAAGGAAGGTTAGAATAGAGGACATCAGGATCCTTTCGGGACTCGGAAAGACCGTCAAGCTTCTCGGCTATGCCAGAAAGATGGAGGACGGACGGCTATTCATCGGAACGGCGCCGTTCGTGGTCGACAGGGATGATATACTTTACAGCGTGTCAGATGCTTTCAATGCAGTAGAGATTGAGACGGACAATGCCGGCACGCTCGGCTTTTTCGGAAGAGGAGCGGGAAGCCTTCCTACCGCAAGTGCAGTTGTGAATGACATCTGCGAATGTGTCAGCGCCATATCCACGCTGTATGCTCCGTGGATGGATGCGGGAAACGAGATACTGGACTTCGACTCTGTTCCGGGCACCTTCTATGTAAATGTCAAAGCCGGTAAGGACCTCGATCTGGACAGCAGATTCCTCGGAGCGACCGTCCTTTCAAGAAAGAACGGAGAAGTGGCCTTCACGGTCGACGGGATAACCAGGACGGACCTGGGCAGCAGGCTCGGCGACGCAGACGTGAACGCGGTCATCAGATACAAGTAAAACAGCATAAAAAGAATCGCACAGATCCCGTCATGAGACCTGTGCGATATTTTTCTTCTTGTCAGATTTTCAGTCCGTCGAGGCTTGCCTTTCCGACAATGTGAGCCTTGAGTATGTTGGTGGAACCGGATACTCCGACAGGAACGCCTGCAGTGACGACGACCAGGTCGCCTTCCTGGAGCAGTCCTTCGCGCTGGGCTGTCGCTATGGAAAGATCGATAAGTTCATCAGTAGTGCGCACCGTGCTCATCAGAAGAGGAATGACGCCCCACGAAAGGGCCATGAAGCGGCAGACCTTTTCCGTATCCGTGCATCCTATGATAGGGAGGCCCGGGCGGTACTTTGAAAGGTGACGGGAGGTGTAGCCCGTCTGGGTAACGGTCACTATTGCCTTGGCACCGATGTCCATTGCAACCTGGCATGCGCCGTGAGCAATACTGTCGGTGATCGTCAGCCTGTCGTCATAAGCTCTCTGTCTGAGCTCGTGGTTGTAGTCTATGCTGTTCTCTGTCTCTTCGGCGATGGCAGACATGACTTCGACTGCCCTTACCGGATATTTGCCCGCAGCGGTCTCGCCGGAAAGCATGATGGCTGATGTGCCGTCATAGATTGAATTGGCGATGTCCGTGACCTCGGCTCTGGTAGGACGCGGGTTCTCGATCATGCTCTCCAGCATCTGAGTTGCCGTGATGGCAGGCTTGCCGGAGTTGTAGCACTTCTTGATAAGCTCCTTCTGGATTCTAGGAATCTCGGTGAACTTGATCTCAACGCCCATGTCGCCTCTTGCGACCATGATGGCGTCGACGACTTCAAGGATCTCGTCGATCTTCGAAACGCCCTCGCCGTTCTCGAGCTTGGCTATGATCCTCATGTCGGAGTTGTGCTCGTCAAGGATCTTTCTGACTTCAAGAACATCTTCCTTGCATCTCGTGAATGAGAGCGCGAGGAAGTCGAAATCGTTCTCGATTCCGAAAAGAATGTCCTCTCTGTCCTTCTCGCTTACGAAAGGCATTGAAAGCTTTACGTCAGGGAGATTGATGGACTTGTTGTTGGAGAGCTTGCAGTTGTTCTCGACGTTGAGGATGACGTCTCCGCCGTTGATCTCCTCGACCGTCATTTCTGCAAGGCCGTCGTTGAGCAGGACCTTTGTGCCGACCTTGACGTCCTTCGGGAAATCCTTGTAGAGGACCGTCACCTGCTTCTCGTCACCCTCGACCTCTCTGGTCGTGATGGTGAACTTGTCTCCGGTCTTGAGCTCTATAGGACCGTTCTTGAAGGTGCCGATCCTGATCTCCGGACCCTTCGTGTCAAGCATGGTGGCAATGTACATGCCGAGTTCCGTGCGGCAACGCTTGAGCATCTTGAGACGCTTGAGGTGCTCCTCATGGGTTCCGTGGGAGAAGTTGAATCTTGCAACGTTCATTCCCGCTCTCATGAGGTCTTTCAGGATCTTCGGGTCGTCGGTGGAAGGACCCAGAGTGCATACGATCTTTGTTTTTCTCATCTATCTGTCACTCCTTTATTGGAAAGGTATTATTGTTTCGAGCCTTGATTACAGGCGTGTATGATAATTATATATAAAATAAAACCCGCATTAAATGTAATAATAGTGTAAGAATGATTAAAAAATGTAATTTTGTTTCAACAGATCTTAAAACTGCATTTCAGGACCGCAGAAATCGCATACAGCGTTCCTGCTTGTAAAAACAATGGAACGTGTAGTATATTTGAACTAGAGAAAATGAACTCATCAATCAAATATCTACGGAGGAAGAACCATGCGGGTAAGGATGAATTTCGGCAGCAAGAAGATGTACCATATCGGCTTTGGCCGAGAGGACATACAGGGAGCAAGATACGCATTGCTTCCAGGAGACCCGGGAAGGGTCAGCAAGATAGCAGCGAAGCTGGACGACCGGAAGGAGATTTGCGTTCACAGGGAGTACACCACATATCTGGGTGAACTCAACGGAGAGAAGGTCCTGGTCATGAGCACCGGAATGGGCGGACCGTCGACAGCCATTGGAGCGGAAGAGCTTATCCGGCTGGGAGTGGACACTCTCATCAGAGTCGGAACGAGCGGCGGAATGCGGCTGGATGTCGTGAGCGGGGATGTCTGCATCATAAACGGTGCCATTAGACAGGAAGGCACCAGTAAGGAATACACTCCGATCGAGTATCCTGCCATTGCGGATCTTGACGTCACCCTTGCTCTCAGAGAGGCGGCAAAGGAATCAGGCTTCGGCTGGCATGTCGGCGTTGCGCACTGCAAGGACAGCTTTTACGGACAGCACAGCCCTGAAGCCATGCCTGTAAGCAATGAGCTCCTTGACAAGTGGAAGGCCTGGATCCGGGCAGGCGCGCTGTGCAGCGAGATGGAGACGGCAGCTCTCTACACTGTCGCCAGCGTCAGACGAGTCAGGGCGGGCGCAGTAATGCTCGTCATCTGGAACCAGGAGAGAGAGGCCGCAAAGCTTCCTCAGGAGAGATGCTTTGAGACCGAAAGGGCAATAGACGTTGCGATCCGGGGACTCAAGAAGCTGATCAACGAAGACAGGAAGAACAGAGGATAAGACCATGAGCATGCATATCGAGGCCAAAGAGGGAGATATCGCCGAGAAGATACTGCTTCCCGGCGACCCGCTTAGGGCAAAATACATAGCAGAGACATACCTTGAAGATGCCGTGTGCTTCAACACGGTCAGGGGAATGTACGGATATACGGGCAAATACAAGGGCCAGAGAGTGTCCGTCATGGGAACGGGAATGGGAGTGCCTTCCATATCCATCTACGCCCAGGAGCTCATGGCAGAATACGGCTGCAAGGTGCTCGTCAGGATCGGCACTGCAGGCAGCTATTCGAAGGAAGTCCACATAGGAGATCTGGTCATATCCACCGGCACCTGCTATACGACTTCAATAATGGACTATGCCGGTCTTATGGGGACATATGCCCCGGTGGCTGATTTCGAGCTCGTGTACACGGCCAACAGGCTCGCAAAGGAGATGGGCATCAGCGCCAAGACCGGGCTGACGGTCTGCAACGACCTGCTGTATTTCGACAACAAGCCGGAGATCGCCAGAAAATGGAATGAGTACGGGGTTCTTGCCTCGGAGATGGAGGGAGCGGCTCTTTACATACTGGCTGCAAAGCACAGGAGAAAGGCCCTTACCATAATGAACGTGTCGAACTCGTTTGCCATCCCGGAGGAAGTGCCTCTGACCAGCGAGCAGAGGGAGAGGGAGCTTGACAACCTGATAACCCTTGCCCTTGAGACCGTTCTCGCAACAGAGTTGCCCTGACAAGTGAAAATGTCACCCGGCCCGCGACATTTCGCGGGCTTCCTTGCTTTTTTCCGGGAAAGGGGTCCAAATGTGGTATAATAAGTATAGAGAGTATGTTTGCAAGGATACGGAGGTGCACCTATGCCTTTTCAGCTAGTAAGACATGATATAACCAAGATGGAAGTCGACGCCATAGTCAACGCTGCCAACAGATCGCTTTCCGGAGGCGGAGGAGTGGACGGAGCCATTCACAGCGCTGCCGGACCTGAACTGCTTCGGGAGTGTTCAAGGCTCGGAGGCTGCGAGGTCGGAGAGGCCAAGATCACGAACGGCTACCGCCTTCCTGCAAAATACGTCATTCATACTGTCGGACCCGTATGGGCCGGCGGAAACAGAGGAGAGGAAGAACTTCTCAGGAACTGCTATATCAACTCGCTGAAGCTGGCCAGGGAACACGGACTTGTTTCGGTGGCGTTCCCGCTGATCTCGTCAGGCATCTACGCGATGCCGAAAGAGATAGCCTTAAGGGTCGCGACCGATTCCATCAGGGAGTTCCTTGACCGGAACGATGACGACATGGAGGTCTATCTCGTCATATATGACAAGACATCTCTTGCCATCAGCGAAGAGATGTACGGTGACATCCAGCGGTTCATAGACAGCAATTACATAGGAGAGACCCACGGAAAGGGCAGACGGCTCTACAGGGACCGGTTCGGCGAGGAGGAGAACAGGAAACTGTTCGAATCTCTCAAGGATTCCCTTGAGATGGAACCGGAAGACTATGTGGATGTCTCTGACTATCTCGGCACATTGAAGGACATCAACGACGCTGCTCTGCGGGCAGAGGACCCTGACGATGTGCCTGCCTACAGAGAACTGCTGGGCTTCAAGGAAGACCTTGAGTGGCTGCAGGAGGAAAGAAGGAGACTCAGCGAATCCATAGATACACTGGACAGCATGCTCAATTATGACATCAACGGCGAGCTGCTGGCAGGAAGCGTGATGGCCAACGAGGATGACGATATCGTCATTCCGGATGATGACTTCGCATCCCAATACCTCAACAGCCTGAATACCGTAAAGCCTTACGAGGCGCCTGACCTTTCAAAACGGCTGTCCAGAAAAGAACTGTTCAAGGATAGTAAGAGCACGGTATCCGCAAGCAGAAAGGAAGCCGGCCTTGAGGGGATAGTCAGGGAACAAAGAGATGAATCTTTCCAGCAGATGCTGTTCAGAAAGATAGATGAAAAGGGCATGAAGGATTCGGACTGCTACAAGAAGGCAAACATAGACAGGAAGCTGTTCTCAAAGATAAGGAGCGATGCATATTATCATCCTAAAAAGAACACCGTTGCCGCCTTTGCCGTAGCTCTGGAACTGGATCTTGACGAAACGGAAGAATTGATGAAGAAAGCAGGATATGCCCTTTACGACGGCTTCAAGTTTGACCTTATCCTGAAATACTTCATTGAGAAGGGTGTATACGACATATATACCATCAATGATGCCTTGTTCTCATTCGATCAGCCGATCCTCGGATCGTTCTGATTTGTCACAAAAAAAGCGACCTTTGAAGGAGGGGTCTGCGCGATAATATACCCGAAAGAAGACAGTGAACCAACTTACACAATGAATTGACTTGGAGGTATGCGCATGAATAATAACCTTACAGAGATGGTATTCGTTCTTGACAGGAGCGGATCAATGCACGGACTTGAGGCAGATACGATCGGAGGTTTCAACAGCCTGATCGACAAGCAGAAAAAGGAAGAGGGAGACGCACTGGTCTCAATGGTACTCTTCGATGACTACAGCGAGGTGATCTACGACAGAGTAGACATCAAAAAGATCGAACCGCTCACAGATAAGCAGTATACGGTCAGAGGCTGTACTGCCCTGATAGACGCGATCGGCGGAGCCGTCCATCACATCGGAAACGTACACAAGTACGCAAGGGAAGAGGACAGACCGGCCAAGACGGTGTTCGTCATCATCACCGACGGCATGGAAAACGCTTCCGTGGAGTATTCACAGAAGCGCGTCAAGGAGATGATCGAAAGGCAGAAGGAGAAGTACGGCTGGGAATTCATGTTCCTGGGCGCCAACATCGATGCGGTGAGCACCGCAAGGGATTACGGCATTGCCCGTGACAGAGCCGTCAGGTACCGCAGCGACAGGAGAGGCACGAGGATGAACTACGAAGCCGTCTCCACGGTAATGTCGAGCGTGAGAGCCGGCAGAGAGGTGGACCGGAACTGGTCAGCCAGCATAGCCGAGTACGAGGCCGAGACAGAGAAATAAAGCCGCCGGGCATAAAGGCGGCCTGATACGGAACAGGGATATCGCAGCGCATGTGCGCTGCGATATCTTTCGTTACCTTGAAAATTACACACTCATGACATATAATAAATTATTAAAGAAAAACAGGGAGAAAAGAATGCTGTATAATCTTGATCCGTTCACTCTCATAGTCAGAGGAATAGTGCTTCTGACCAGCATACCCGTTCACGAGGCAGCCCATGCGTTCGTGGCTGACAAGCTGGGAGACCCGACCGGAAGATATGCCGGAAGGCTCACGCTCAACCCCATCGCTCATTTCGATCCGATGGGTGCCTTTGCCATGGTCTTCATCGGCATAGGCTGGGCAAAGCCTGTCCCGATAAACATGAACAACTTCAGGGAGCCGAAGAAGGGGATGGCCATTTCGGCCGCCGCAGGACCTATATCCAACATGATCCTCGCACTTATCAGCATGATAGTTGCAAAGATCCTGATTTATTCCTTCTACATGAACGGATTTACCGGAACAGTCGCGAACAACCTCATCGATGTGTTCGAGATGATGTGTTCCATCAACATATCCCTGGCCATATTCAATCTCATACCGATCCCGCCGTTTGACGGCTCGAGGATATTCAATTCCTTCCTGAGCGACAAGGTCTATTACAGGATCATGCAGTACGAGAGATACTTCTTCATCGCTCTACTGGTCGTGCTCTATACCGGTATTCTCACAAGGCCTCTCGGCATAGCAAGCAACCGGGTGTTCAGAGGACTTAACAAGCTTACGGGTTTTGTCGACCGGCTGTTCAGGATGTTCATTTAGGGGGTCGGATGGAGCTAATAAATTACAGACTTGCCGACTTCGAAGGCCCGCTCGATCTGCTGCTGGTCCTTATCTCAAAGAACAAGATGAGCATCGCCGACGTGGAGATAGTGACAATAATCAACCAGTATCTGGAGATCGTCGAGAACAGCGAGGACAGGGATCTGGATTCAGCCGGCGAATTCATTGACATGGCGGCAAGGCTGATCTATCTCAAATCAGTATATCTGCTGCCTAAGGATGACGAGGGCGAAAAGCTGAAGGCGGAACTGCAGGGCGTTCTCATAGAGTACTCGCAGGCAAAGCAGGCAGCCTCCAGGCTGAGGGCAAGATTCGTCGGAGACAGGATCATAACAAGACCTGCTTTGGACATTCCGGTAGACATGACATACAATATCGTGCACTCCACGGGAGTCCTCACCAGAGCATATTCCAGGCTGAATGACAGGAACCTGAGGAGAAGGCCGCCGGAGGTAGAGAGATTCGAGCCGATAGTCAATGCGCCTGTCGTATCCGTCAACAGCAGGATATTCTCACTTCTAAGGGGACTGATGAGAAACACATTCTCCAGCATTTTTGCTGTGTTCAAAGGGACAAAGACAAGGAGCGAGGCAGTCGCGACCTTCCTTGCTATACTTGAGCTTGTAAGAGCCAGGAGGATAAGGCTCTCTGATGACGGGGAGATGAATATCATTCGCGGAGAAAATAAATGACATTAGACGAAAAGATAAAGAGTGCCGAAGCGATCATATTCGCCAGCGGAGACGGAGTCGCTCCGTCACTGCTGATGGAAACGCTGGAGGCCGACGAAAGAGAGCTTCAGTACATACTGGACTCGATCAAGGAAAGATATAACGCCGACAGATCCGGCATTAATCTCAACACCAACTCTGAGTGGGTCAGTTTCGTCTGTGCAAAAAGCACGGATGAAGCGGTTTTCAAGGCGTTGAGCATAAAGAAAAACACTCCTTTGTCCAATGCGGCGATGGAGACTCTTGCAATAATAGCATATAACCAGCCTGTATCCAGAAGTTTCATCGAGCGGGTCAGGGGAGTGGACTCATCCTCAAGTGTCCGGACCCTGGTCTCAAGGGGACTTGTTGAGGAAACGGGCAGGCTCGACATACCGGGCCATCCGATCAGCTATGGTACCACTCCTCTGTTCCTCAGGAGCTTTTCGATCAATTCGCTTTCCGAACTGCCGAAGATCAAGCCGGAGGAGGAAGAGGGACAGCTCAGCACGGATGACCTCGAACTAATGGACGGAGAAGAGTAATTGTTAACTGTACTTAAAGCAGTCGGTCTCATAATTCTCGCAATACTCCTGCTCATTCTGCTGCTGCTGATAATTCCCAGAAGCATTTGGGTCGAGTATGACAAGATCGACGGGCCGACGATAAAGGTAAGGGTACTGTTCTTCAAACTCAGAGTATTCCCGTGGGGAAACGGGAAGAAGGATGAGAGTGAAGAGAGGAAAGAAGAGAAAAAGGCCCAAAAGAAAAAGCCTTCCTCTTCCGGTCACGCAATGCCGGATGAAGGTAAGGAAGAAAAGAAGAAGAGCGTCACAGATGATATTCGGTTCTCATTTGACCTGATAGGTCAAGTGCTTGAAACGGTGTCAGAGGGGATGAGGAGAGTGCTTAGGGGCATAAAGCTCAGGAACGTGACATTCACGTTGCCGGTCTCGGGAAAGGACAGCCGGTCTGTCCGGAAGATGCACGGAGTCGTTTCTTCCGCTTTCTACAATCTCAACACGGTGATTTCACAGATATTTGACATCGAGTACGGCAGCCCCAAGATAATTGCGGATTTCACGGGAGCGTACAGCGACAGCCTCTATTTCTTCTGCAGGATAGTCGCCACTCCGATAAGGATACTCACGGGCGCGGTGTATCTCTTCTTCAAGGGAAAGAAGATACTCAAGGAAAACAGGAAGGAAGTAGCGGATACCGACGGCAATGAAGCCGATGCGGCATCCTGACATACATTTACATTTAATTAGCTAAAGGAGCAATAAAAATGGAACAGCATCCAATTCATGACATCATCACAGATACAGTCGAAAAAATGCGTCAGCTGGTCGACTCCAATACAGTCATCGGATCGCCTATAAAGGTCGGCGATGACACCACCATCCTTCCAGTATCGAAGGTGACCTTCGGTTTCGTTTCAGGAGGATCGGATTTCGCCACACAGAAGCAGAAGGACCTGTTCGGCGGAGCGGCTTCCACAGGAGCATCCATCACGCCTACAGGATTCCTGGTCATCAGAGGCTCTTCGGTCAGACTGATACAGATGGCTGACGGCGGAGCAGCTCTGGACAGGGTTCTGAATATGGTGCCTGATGTAATGGACAGGATCGACGGCATTGTCGGCAAGGGCTCCAAGGGCGGCAAGGTTGCAGACAGGATCAACAGCGAAAACATAGCCGATATAGTCAAAGAGGCACAGGAAGTCAAGACCGCTGAAGCTGAAGAGGAAAAGAAGAAAGACTGATTTTTACGACATGAGAGATACAAGGATCCAGAAGGCCATAGCCGACATGGGAATATGCTCAAGGAGGCAGGCCGAACAGATGATGCTTGACGGAAGGGTCAAGGTCAACGGACATCCGGTAAAGCTGGGCGACAAGATGGACATCGCCCGGGACGTGATATCCATTGACGGAGTGACCATGAGGCCTCAGAGGAAAAGAGAGCTCAAGTATTATATCCTCAACAAGCCAAGAGGCTACATTACCACTGCCAGCGACGACAGGGGTCGCAAGACCGTGATGGAGCTTATAAGCGACATCCCGGAAAGGGTATATCCTGTCGGAAGGTTGGACAAGGACAGCGAAGGACTGCTTATACTCACGAACGACGGAACACTTGCAAACGAGCTGATGCATCCGTCGGGAAAAGTGTCCAAAATGTACAGGGTCACCGTGCATCCCAAGGCGAGCGAGGAACAGGTAGTCGCACTGACTGACGGAGTCGTCCTTGATGACGGCACCAAGACCCTGCCTGCGGTGATAAGGGTCGTTGCCGACGAGGACGAAAGGACCGTCATGGAAATGACCATCAGGGAAGGCAAGAACAGGCAGATCAGAAGGATGTGCGAGGCAGTCGGGCTTGAGGTGGCAAGACTGTCGAGAAAGCAGATCGGACCCATCAAGCTCGGAATGTTCAAGAGCGGGACATACAGGGAACTGAAGCCTGCAGAGATACAGGCATTGAGAGGCGCCGTTCAGAAGGGACAGAGGAGTAGCAGAGGCCAAAGCGAAAAGAAGAGGAGAAGCAGATAATGTACTCAATGAAGCTTATACTGGAACCGGATGTCATCGATCTCCTCAACAGGGACAGATTCGACGGCGATCTTGAAGGATATATATTGTCAGACGGCGCGGACCTCTTTGGATGGAGCTTGTTCAAGATCGAGAACGGAGTTACCCATATGCTCGATATACAGGCACCCGGCACACAGTTCGTGGACGGCCTGATCAGGGCAAGCGTTGCATACGGAGAAAACGGTGGGGCAAAGTCCTTCACTCTGAACCCTGACATCCCTGACCTGAAGAAATACCACGATGTGTTCTTCAGGGATGAAGGAGAAGTCATAGCTACCGAAAAGCTTTTCGTTCCTTGCGAGGACGAATAACCAGACACACAGAATTGAAAGGAAGGGCAAGGGAACACCTTGCCCGTCATACAATTATGATAGCGATTTTTGATCTTGACGGAACCATAACGGATTCCATGGGCTACTGGAGGGGGATGGACAGAGAATTCCTCAGCCGGCACGGTGTAAAGGACCCTGAGAGCCTGCCTACGATCTATGACAGGGACTGGATGGAGAGGATACTCGAACTGGTCAATTCCAGACACGGCCTTTCACTTACAAAAAAGGACATGCACGAGTGGATCCTTGAGAATATCTACAAGCACTATTCTGAAGATGTCGACTTCAAGCCGGGTGCTCATGAGCTGCTGGAAAAGCTGAAGGAGATGGGAGTCAGAATGTGCATATGCTCATCGACTGACAGATATCTGATGGAGCCGGCCCTGAAGAGGCTCGACATTGAAAAGTATTTCGAGTTCACCCTTCACTGCAGGGAATTCGGAATGGAGAAGAATGACCCGCAGATATTCAGATACTGCGCAGAGAGACTCGGAGAGACAGACATGTCAAAGGTGGTTGTATTTGAGGACGCATCCTATGCTGCATCTACCGCCAAGGAGGCCGGTTGCTATGTGGTCGGAATTTATGACAAGACGGAGACCCGTCCTGAGATCATCAAACGGGCAGCGGATCAGTATGTAATTGACTACGGAGAACTGGACTTCTCTCTCCTTCCTTAGACAGAAAAACAGGCGGCTTTTGGCCGCCTGTCATTATTTAAAGATTCTTTTCCGCCATTATCTTGTCTATGCGGCTGATGACCATATCCAGTGCGACCTGATTCTGTCCGCCCTGCGGTATGATTATATCCGCATATTTCTTGCTTGGAGACACGAAGGTGTCATGCATCGGCTTTACCGTCCTGAGATACTGGTTTACGACACTGTCCACAGTCCTCCCGCGGGATACCACGTCCCTCAGCAGTCTTCTGATGAACCTTATGTCATCATCTGTATCCACAAAGATCTTGATGTCCATGAGGTCGCGCAGTTCCTTGTTCTCGAAGATGAGAATGCCGTCAACGACTATGACGTCTGTCGGCTCCACAGGTATCGTCTCCTTGAGCCTTGTGAACTCCTCGTACGAGTATACAGGCCTGTAAATGACCTTTCTCTCCTTGAGCCTTCTGAGATCCTCCACCATGAGATCCGTGTCGAAGCTGGAAGGATGGTCATAGTTCTGCCTTTTCCTTTCCTCCAGATCCATCTCGGCAAATGGTTTGTAGTAGTAGTCGTGGCAGAGGACCGATATAGGTCCCTCGAAATGCTTTACGACCCGCTCAGCAAAGGTGGTCTTTCCGCTTCCGCTTCCTCCGGCGATGCCGATAACTACAGGTGTATTCATTGCGCTCTCCTTATTTGTCTATGATCATCTGCACGTAATCCAGTTCCTCGAAGCCCAG
Source organism: uncultured Oscillospiraceae bacterium (assembly GCA_964507095.1). Lineage (GTDB taxonomy): Bacteria > Bacillota > Clostridia > Oscillospirales > Ruminococcaceae > RGIG3102. The sequence goes on from CAZDOS010000017.1 coordinate 27,188, forward strand.
CTCCCTGTAGAGCTTCATGGCTCTCGGGTTGTACTTGCTGCATTCGAGGCGGTATCTCTTTGCCTTACCCTCATATTCCGAGAAAATGAGGTCAAACACCTGCTTTGCCACGCCTAGGCTCCTGAAGGCAGGCTTGACGTAAAGCTCCTCGATGAGGACGACCATTCCGTCGGCCTCGCTTGAGTAGGTAAAGGAAAGTTGGCAATAGCCCAGTATCTCTCCGGCGTGAAGTATGGTAAGTCCTCTCAGGAAAGGGTTTCCCTTCATTATTTCATCAAAGCAGTGGCTGAAGTTCTCCAGCGGTATCGGATGGCTGACGGCAGGGGAGTTATAGAAGTCCTTTACCAGTTCAAGCAATCCTTCCTTGTCTTCCAAAGCATAATCTCTTATCATCTGCACACCTCTCTAAAAGAATATCTGCGCCTGGCCCTTGCCGCGCTCATAAATGCCTCTTGCACATCTCTGTGCGTTCTCAATTATCTCCTTGTCGTCAAAGACGAGCTTTCCGCCGCGCTTGACGAATTTTCCGTTTATCATCACATCCGTTATGTTCACCGCCGGAACAGCCGAATAGATGATGGCTGCAAGCGGATCGTAGACCGGAGCGGTGTGCACCGTATCCAGATCGAAGATGTTCAGGTCCGCGGCTGCACCTTCCTTCATGAGTCCTGCACCGAATTTCATGAAACGGTGGCCTTTGAACAGCATCTTCCACACTTCTTTTAGTGTAAAGTCCTCGGCCTTGTCGTCCCATTTTCCGAGCAGTGCGAACAGTCTGACCTGCTCAAGCACGTCTATCGAGTTGCTGGAAGCCGATCCGTCGTTTCCTGCGGCGAGATTGAGATGTTCTCTCATGTCCCAGAGGCCGCCCTTGTACATTCCCAGCTTCATGTAGGTTTTGGGAGACACTGCAAAGACCGTGTCATCACTGACATATTTCTCGTCTCCGTCTTCTATCCACAGTCCGTGACCCACGATGCAAGGCACTTCGAAGCAGCCCGCTTCCCGGGCAACCTGGAAAGGTGTCTTGCCGTTGTGGTCATTCTTGCTGTTTCTTACCTGGGCATCGGTCTCGCTGACGTGCAGATGTACTCCGCAGCCCAGCTCCTTCGCCTTCTCGACTATCTGCCTGAGTATTTCCGGCGAGCAGATGTATGGGGAGTGCGGTCCCATCCTCGGGGCGATCATCTCATCATCCTTGAAGTCATTGTAGAATTTCTCGGCAAGCTCAAGCTCCCGGTCGCAGTTTCCGCCGAAGCCGAAGATCGTATAGGCGATGTCCGCCCTGATGCCGACTTCCTTGCACGCCTTAGCAATAAGGTCGCTCTTGAAGTAGTGGTCCGCAAATGCCGTGATGCCGTTGTTCACCATCTCGGCCCGGGCGAGCTTTGAGCCCCAGTATATGTCCTCGTCCTGCATCTTGCTTTCGTACGGCCAGATGACTTCGTTGAACCAGTCATCGATGTTGACGTCCTCCGCTATGCCCTTGAAGATGTTCATGGGACTGTGATTGTGCATTGAAGCGAAGCCCGGCGTTATGAACTTTCCGGTGCAGTCGATGATCTGTGCTCCTTCAGGATCTGCAAAAGAGCCGATGCCTGCAATCGTTCCGTCCCTGATAAGGATATCCTTTTTTAGGGATATGTTTCCCTCCTCGTCGATGACGTTTCCGTTTTTCAGAAGTATTTCCATATCGTACCTCGTTTTCTCAGTATCCGAACACCAGCATGTAGCTTATCGCGCAGCTCTCTCTTAATAGAGAGGGGATGAGCGTGATAAGTCCCGTGGGCATGCTGATGGCTGTGACATTGTCGAAGCCCTTCTGGAGGGCATAGTATCTTGCTCTGAATATGTGGTAATTGTTGGTTACGACCGTTATTCCGTGGGAATAGTCGATGCCCCTTTCATCAAGGATAGCCTTTGTATATTCAAGGTTCTCCCTGGTGCTGGTGGACCTGGTCTCCTTTATGATCATGTCCGGATCCACTCCGTTTCGGATGAGGTAGTCTGCCATGCTGTCAGCTTCGACGACGCCTATCCTTCGGTTGAGGCCGCCCGAGACCACTACGTATGCGTCGGGATTCTCCCGGCAGTACCGTACGCAGCCGTCCAGTCTGTTTCGCAGCTGCTGTGCCGGAGTCCCGTCCGGCCTTAGCCCGCCTCCGAGGACGATGATAACATCCTCATTGTAATCGACGTTCGTATTTCCGTAAAAGTAGATGGAGGACAGGAAGCACAGATAGACTGCGATGAGGGCATAAAGCACAAGGCTCAGTTTTCTTCCTACACCTTTTCGCGTCATTCTGTAATATCCGTCAAAAAACAGCGTCAGTAATATGAGGACCGAGGAGACGAGTATCATCAGCACCGTGCCCAGCGTGAAGCTCGATGTCATTATCAGCCGCACTGTGTCCAGTGAAAACAGCAGGGCCAGCAGAGCGACGAGAGCTCTCAGGTGTCTCGGAGCATGTATAGTCTTTTCGTTTTCCATATGTTCGATTATACCATTAATGTGCACTTCGATAAAGGACAATGTTGGCATTTAAAAGCTAAAAACGGCGAAACGGAAAAGGTGCGGCATTATGACAGACAACTTTGCCGGAATGCCTTAATAAATAAGCAATGAGCCGATTAACATATAATTAAGTTTTTGTTAATTGACAGGGACTCTATTGAATAATATGCACTGATGATATAAAATGAGCGATATAAAATCATCTCAGTTTTTATCGGAGGAAAAGGATGATAAAAGTCCAGAAACTGAGAAAGGTCTACAAGGTAGGCGACGAAAGGGTAGTCGCACTCAACAACATAAATCTGGAAATAGAAGACGGTGAGTTCTGCTGCATAACTGGAACTTCCGGAAGCGGAAAGTCAACGCTACTGAACCTTCTTGCGGGTCTGGAAAAGCCGACAAAAGGAAAGGTCGCCATCCAGGGCAAGCTTGTCACCAAGATGGATGAGAAGCAGCTGGCAAAGTTCAGGCAGGACACCATAGGATTCATATTCCAGTCATATAATCTGATGCCGACCATGACGGCGGTCGAGAACGTGGCATTCCCTCTCATGTTCAGGGGAGTGGACAGGAAGGTCAGGGAAAAGAGGGCCAAGAAGATCCTCACTGACATGGGCCTGGGTGACAGGCTTAACCACAAGCCGGGTGAGATGTCCGGCGGTCAGCAGCAGAGAGTGGGAATCGCCAGAGCTTTCGTAGGAAAGCCGAAGGTCATTTTCGCAGACGAGCCTACAGGTAACCTTGACTCAGCCACCACCAAGCAGGTGATGGAACTTCTTATTGATATATCAAGGAAAAACAACATAACCTTTGTGATGGTCACCCATGACCCGAACCTTGCCGCAATGGCCCCGAGAGTCGTTCAGCTCATAGACGGACAGATAGTCAGCGACAAGAGGGACGGCGTCGAGACGTTCGTTCCGCAGGTCGACGACCGGGACACTGACGCAGTCAATGAGACCGACATGACCGGTACGGATGACGTGACGGATGCGGTGGACACGCAGGCGATCGCAAAGATAATAGATGAAAAGAAAGAGAATGCCGCCACTAATAAGGCAGATGAGATAGTCCGGCAGGTCCTGAGCTCAGTGAGAGAGACAGAAGAGAGAGCAGCCGGTTCAGAGGGGGAAGAGACAGATGAAAAAGAGCAGATTTAAGATCCTTTCACGGATACTTGCGTTGCTGCTGGCAGGCCAGATGACACTGGCTCCTGTTGCTGCATTCGCAAGTAGCGAAGAACCGGGGGAACCGACACAGAGCAGTGAACCGACAGATCCTGATCCTTCAGGATCCTCATCCGATGCACCAGCTCCGTCCGGCGATCCCACTCCATCTAGTGAACCGACACCTCGGTCTTCGGGAAGTAAATATGACAACGGCGTATACCTTGGAGGAAGTGTATATATTACTGACTACCAGGTTCTCAATTACAACGGACGGCCTCTTTCTACAATAAACCCGGGTGACAAGTTCATCGTTGCGGTCACTGTATATGATGAAAGAGTGGAGTTTAATGAATGGTTCTCGGGCAAAGAAGGACAGCTTACAGCAATGATACACCGGATCATGTCTCAGGGAGCGTTCACCATCGATTCTACAAACAGCATAAACATAAGAGTACGTGACGGAAGATACGGCGGCACACTGTACACCATCGAATTCAGGGATGTCACATACCAGGGAGGAAGCCCGGTATTCACCTTTACGACAGCCTATGTAAGAAATCCTGCGGATAACCTTCAGGTACCGGTCCCTCAGGAGACTCTTTCCTGCACAATCCTGCAGGCGAATGACGACATTCCGGCACCTCAGATAATTCTGAACACGGCAGATTACGGCGGCAGAGTCACAGCCGGACAGAAGTTCAACCTATACACCAGTGCTGTAAACACGTCATCCAATGTCGACCTGAGCAATGTCACCGTCAGGATCGTTCTTCCTCAGGGGATTTCGATGGCTGACGGCAACAGTCAGGTGCTCATCGGCAATGTCGGAAAGAGAGGCACCGTAAGCCACACCTTCTCGCTTGCCGCGGATAACTCTCTCACCACTGAGACTGCTACTCTTCCGGTGACCCTCGTATACACCTACGAGGCCTTCGTGGGAGGAAAGAGGCAGCAGTTCACTTCAGAGCAGTCCCTGTCGATAACAGTATCACAGCAGATGAAGTTTGAGCTTCAGTCGGTAACTGCGCCTGAAGAGGCATATATAGGCAGCCCTTCCGAAGTACAGGTCAACCTGGTCAACAAGGGCAAGACTCCTGTATACAATGTCAGCGCTGAGGTCAGGGGCGAAGGCATCACGGCCAATGAAGTCGAGTTCCTGGGAAATGTAAATGCAGGAAACAGCACTGACACATATATCGAGTTCTTCGTCGATTCAGTCGGAACCAAAAACGGCAAACTCATAGTTACATATGAGGATTCTTCCGGCAACGAGTACACGCTCGAGAAGGATTTCACCGTTGAAGCCTATGAGGATCACAGATGGGACGAGCCGGTCATTGATCCTGTAGGACCTGTCGAGCCGCAGAAGAACAACAGCATCATCAAATATGCCGCCATAGCCCTGGCAGCGGCGGCGATCATCGGAGCATTCATTTTCCTTAAGAAGAGAAAGGCGAAGAAACTGGCTGAAGAGCTAGAGGATGACGATGAAGATATCTGATCTTTTAAGGCTTTCCTTCGATAACCTGAGAAGACGCAAGGGCAGGACCATCCTCACGGTAGCCGGAGTGGTCATCGGAGCCTGTTCCATCATAATGATGGTCTCCATAGGCGTGGCTCTGGACAAGAGCTATGACGAGATGCTCAGCGGCATGGGAGACCTCACCACCATTGAGGTGTACAAGTGGGGCTCTAACGGCGAGGATGATCTCAAGCTGAATGACGCCACCGTCGACAGCTTCAACGAGATGAAGAATGTCCTTGTGGCCACTCCTATATACAATCCGAACGTGTCGTTCTCCATCACTTCGGGCTCAAATGACAAGTATGTGCTCGATTGGGTGAACATACAGGCGATAAGGCGAGAGGCGATGGAAGCCTACGGCTATGAGATCTTGGAAGGCCGGTTCCCGACCGGCAAAGAAAAGACATACGTGGCTCTTGCAGGAGAGTATCTGGCATACAATTTCGTCAACTCGAGAAAGCAGTGGCCGAACAACCAGGTCCAGAGAGTCGAGGATGAGAACGGGAACTATCCTGAACCTTTCGTAGACCTTATGGGAGACAAATTCACCATCAAGGCCACGGGATGGAACGAGAACGGGCAGACCAAGACCTTTGAGGCGGAGCTGAAGTTTTCGGGCGTCCTGAAGGGAAACGGCTCACAGTACCAGACAATGTACGGAATAGTGATGCCGATAGATCAGGTCATCGCACTGGAGAAGGAATACAACAAACTGAACGGAATAAAGGACAATACCAGAGACAAGGACAGGACATACAGCGAGGCTCTGGTAAAGGTCACCGACATAAAATACGTTGACGACGTCGAA
>CAZDOS010000018.1:0-31950 GCA_964507095.1 uncultured Oscillospiraceae bacterium
GACGAGCTACCGGACTGCTCTACTCCGCGATATTTAGCTTATTTATTATACCAGTGAGAACCCCCACTGTCAACACTTATTTTTGAGGCCGCCGAAAAACGGCGGCCTCAGTGATCGGTTATTCGTCGCCTTCTTCTTTATCGACCGGCTTCTCTTTCTCTTCCTCAATGGAACTCTTGACTTCCTCAAGAAGTTCAGTTGCCTTGTCTATGGCAGCAACTGCAGCCTCACCGGCCTTCTCGGCAAGATCGGCTGTCGCTTCCTTGATATCGCTGATGACATCCTGAAGCTTATCTTCATCTGTCAAAGGATCATCAGTGTCGAAATCCTCATCCTCTTCATCATTGTAAAGAAGATCCTCATATTCATTGAGCTCCTGGTCCTTCTTGTAGAGATAGTATGCGGCTGCTCCCAGAGTTGCTCCTGCAGCTGCAATTACGGATACAAGTGCCAAAAAATTCTTCATCGATTTCTTCTCCCTTTCTGTGACAGTTCCTTTAACGGATCTGTGATTCATTTTTTCGAAAGCCTTTATTGCGGCCTCGGTCGCCCGAAGTTCCGATTTCAGGATCAGCCTTCTGCCTTTAAGCGCGGCGCCGCCTGCAATAAGTGCGGTTTTCTTTGATTTCTCGCTCAGCATATTCTTATCATCTCCTCAAATATACTGCGATTATAGTATATCACTTCAGGCCTGTTATTGTAATGAAATATTTGTGATATTTGATCCGTGACGGACGTTTCGGGCACAGCTGCGGGAGGAAGATATGTGTTGACATCCTCAGGTTTAAGTGTTAATATATCAATACTAAATATGGCTTAAAAGCTTCGGCATGGAGATTTACTCAAGAGGTCGAAGAGGCGCCCCTGCTAAGGGTGTAGGGCGGGTAACCGTCGCGAGGGTTCAAATCCCTCAATCTCCGCCATAAAAAAGACTCGGATGTTCCGAGTCTTTTTGTTTTATAAATTCTTTTTTTACAGTACCTGGCTGAGGAATTCCTGCGTTCTCGGGTTCTGGGGGTGGTTGAACAGTTCATCTGGAGTCCCTTCTTCCGCGATCTGTCCGTCGTCAATGAAGATGACCCTGTCTGAGACTTCTCTCGCAAAGCCCATCTCATGAGTGACTATCACGATCGTCATTCCCCGGTCTACCAGTTCTCTGATGACATTGAGCACTCCCTTGACCATTTCCGGGTCAAGAGCCGACGTAGGCTCGTCAAACAGTATGACCTCCGGATCCATTGCCATTGCCCTGATTATAGCCAGACGCTGTTTCTGTCCGCCTGAGAGCTTTCTGGGGAATTCCTTCCGCTTGTCGCTCATGCCCACGGCCTCAAGGAGAGCCATTGCCCTGTCCTCGGCCTCCTGTCTCGACATGCCTCTTTCAAGTCTGGGAGCAAGGGTGATGTTATCGATCACGTTCAGGTTGTTGAACACGTTGAAGTGCTGGAACACCATGCCCATCTTCTGCCTGTGCCGGTCGACATTTACGCCCTTGGCGGTGATATCCACTCCGTCAAATATGATCTGACCCGACGTAGGAGTCTCAAGAAGGTTCAGGCACCTGAGGAAGGTGCTCTTTCCACCGCCTGACGGACCGATTATCGAAAGGACCTCACCGACTCTGATCCGGGTGGATATGCCCTTGAGCACCTCAAGATCCCCGAAGTTCTTTTTGAGATCCCTTACTTCAATTAAAACTCTGCTGCCTTCTCTAATCACTTTCCTTAAGCTTCCTTTCAAATATACCGAGCAGGAACGTCAGAACATATGTGAGGATGAGATAAACCAGGCCTATTATCATAAGCGACGGGATAGGCTTGTATGTCACTGTTTGGACCGTTCTCCAGCTAGTCATCAATTCGCCGATGAAAAAGGTCGAACCGAGTGAAGTCTGCTTGAGCATTGCTATGAACTCATTGCCCAGAGCAGGGAGTATGTTCTTGAGTGCCTGAGGCATCACTATGTATCTGAACATGTAGCTGTTTCTGATGCCGAGGCTCTTGGCGGCCTCTTTCTGTCCGACATCCACGGCCTCTATGCCGGCTCGTATGACTTCGGAAATGAAGGAAGATCCGTTGATTATCAGCGCCACGATGATGCATGTCCTGTCCGAAAGGGCGATCGGGGACACCTTTGGCAGCCACAGCCAGAAGAAATACAGCTGCAGCAGTATGGGAGTTCCGCGGATAACTCCGTTGTATGTGAACGCAATGCTGTTGAGCACCTTGTTCTTACTCATTTTAAAGAAGGCTATGACCGCTCCGAGTATGGTCCCGAAGAATATGGTTATGATGCTGAGAAGGAGAGTCCATTTGATGCCTTCAAAGAACACATAATCATATTTGGCCCAGATCTTTACAATATCCCGTATCATTATCTAATAGAATTCCTCAATCGTAGGTTTTTGTCAGTCGGCGATTCCCAATTCCTTGGCTCTCCGCTTGAACTCGTCATTCCACTGCTTGTAAAGACCTGTAGTTCTGAACTCGTCGATGATGCTGTTGAGCTCGTCACAGAGTTCGGTCTCACCCTTCATGACTGCGATGACGACGCCTTCCTTGTCAGGATCCACATAGAACTTGAAGTCCTTTGCAATGGCCAGTCCGAGAGTCGGATTTGCCTCTATGAACAGCTCGGCCATGTCAATGGCACAGGCTGCCGCATCTGCCTTGCCCTCTGAAACAGCCATGAATGTGTCGTTCATGCTGGAGAGGTATTTAAGCTCCTTGTACCGAGGGATCTGATTGAGTATGAAGCCCTCCTGAACGGAGCCCTTCTGAACGATGAGAGTTGCATCGGCATAGCTCTCCCTCGTGGTGTACTTTTCGGCGTCCTCGGCACGGCAGATCATACCGTAACCCTTGTTGTCATCGGACTTGTAGTAGCTCTTGGTGAGCTCCATCGCTTCAGCCCTGCTCTCGGAATATGAGAGGGCGGAGAGAGCGATGTCATACTTTCCCTGCTGAACGCTGGAAAGGACCTCGGTGAACTCGAGAGGAACTATCTTCAGCTCCACGCCGAGCTTGTCCGCGATGTATTTTGCAAGCTCTATGTCGGAGCCGACGATCTGGTCATCTGCCGGTCTTGTCGGGTCGATGAACTCGTTTGGAGCAAAATACGGCTCAGTGGCCACGGTGATGTAACCCCTCTGACGGATCTCCTCGAGCCTGTTTGAGGCTTCGACCGGCTCTTCATTGGAAGAAGAGGATGAGCAGGCTGCCAGTGAAAGCACGATCACTGCGGCAAGCAGCAAAGTAAACAGTTTTTTCATTTTCTTTCTCCTTTTTGTGAAAATATGTTTTGTTTTGCATCTCATCGCAATGATCACCATAAAACAAAACGTCCTCCTGGCAAATACATGCCAAGAGGACGAAGAAATCTCGTGGTTCCACCTCTATTCGTCACCGTCTCACGACGGCGGCCTCATCGAGTTCAATCAAACTCTATCGCGGTAACGGGCGACACCGATCCAGTCTACTCGGGGATACCTTTCGGTGGATAGCTCAAAGATGTGTTCAACTGCGTTCTCATAGCCTTTTCCATCAGCCAAGGCCTCTCTGTAAATCAAAGCACAGTCTACTCTTTCTTATCAATGCTTTTGAGATGTTCAAATTATGAGTTAATTATATTCCCGGCTCAAAACGGTGTCAATCGCTCAGAATATACATTCTTTATGAGCCTTTATAGCCGGCTTTTGTAGTTTTAAACAAAATGGGCATGTATTTATGCATTCCGGAGCCGGAATACAGCGACAGCTGAGGGAGCAGGTCCCGATTGACTGCGGGAGACGTCGGTTGTAGAATGGATATGACGGAATAAGTCGACAGACATACAGTTTTGGAGGAAGGATATGAACGTTAGTTTGCTTGATGTGGTCGGCCCGGTAATGATCGGACCATCCTCTTCACATACTGCGGGAGCAGCAAAGCTTGCAAAGACCGCAAGGCTCATATACAACAGGCCGTTCACCAAGGTCCATTTCGGACTGGGCGGATCCTTTGCAAAAACATACAGGGGACATTTTACTGATTACGCTCTGGTCGCCGGTGCGCTTGGCATGAGCGAGGATGACGAGAATCTCGCCAGCAGCTTCGCCATTGCCAGACAGAGCGAGATAGAATTCGATTTCTATCCGTGCGATATCCCGTCCGAATACGAGAATACGGCCAGGATCACCTTTGAAAATGAAGCGGGCGATACCTTCTACGTGGAGGGAGCGTCTCTCGGCGGCGGAAGAATCATGGTGACCAGCATAAACGGACTTGCCTGCGAGCTTACCGCCACAAGCCCTACGCTCATCGTGCAGCAGAGGGACGTGGCCGGAGTGGTCAGCGATGTTTCAACGATACTTGCCGCTAATTCCATAAACATCGGAATAATGAAGGTTGGCAGGGATGTCAGGGGTGGAACCGCCTACTGCATAATCGAATGTGACGAATACATAAAGGACGACATTGTCGAGAAGCTCAGAAAAGTAAAGAACGTGCTGAGCGTGACGGCTGTCAACATCACGGTAGGATAGGAGGAAGAGACAGATGTATAAGAATGCTCGGGATCTTCTTAAGATGGCAAGGGAACAGGGAAAGCGAGTATGGGAAGTCGCGCTGGATGAAGAGGTAAGACTGACCGCAATGCCAAAGGAAAAGGTGATGGAACACTTTTCCAACAGGCTGGACATCATGTTCAATTCCGCTCTGAAGGCTCTGGAACACAGACAGAAGACAAAAGGTGCCCTGATAGACGGAGTGTCATCCACACAGTACAAATATTCCAAGGGAGAGACTCTCTCCGGCGGATACATCAACTATGTCATGAGCCTGGCCTATTCCTGCAGCGAGGTCAACGCTTCGATGGGAAAGATATGTGCAAGCCCTACGGCCGGAAGCTGCGGTATCGTGCCGGCAGTCCTGCTTGGAGTCATGGAAAACAAGCATGTCACCAGGGAAAAGACCCTGGAGGCCCTCATCACCGCAAGCGCGGTCGGAGCTATATATACGATGAATGCCACCGTCGCCGGAGCAGACGGAGGCTGTCAGGCGGAATGCGGTGTTGCTTCCAGCATGGCTGCGGCAGCAGCCGCATACATGATGGGTGCAAATGACACCGACTGCTTTGATGCTGCCGGATTTGCGATGATCAATGTTATGGGACTGGTCTGCGATCCTGTGGCCGGGCTTGTAGCGCTTCCGTGTGCACAGAGAAATGCCAGCGGCGCCGTGAATGCACTGATCAGTGCAGACATGGCTCTTGCCGGTCAGACAGCTCACATCCCGTTCGACCAGGTCGTGGATACGATGGCTAAAGTCGGAAAGATGCTTCCTCCTCAGCTGAGAGAAACAGCTCAGGGAGGAATAGCCACAACTCCTGCAGGACTTGCAATCTACAAAGAGATATTCGGTTGATCAAATCAATCAGCAAAAGACCGAGGCAGCTGCCTCGGTCTTTGTTTGCCAATATTATTTCTCGTCCCAGATCGGACTCTTTAGCAACCATCTGCCGGTCTCATCCTTGTAGAACAGATCCCTGTTATAGAACTTGTCTATGATCTTCCAGAATTCCGTTTCGGTGTAACCGCAGAATTCGCAGAAATCCCTGACGCAAAGAGGGTCGAGGTTGTGATCCCTTTCCTTGATGATCGGAATAGCCTCTTCTCTTGTCATCATTCCGTAACGGATATATCTTGCGGTGTAATCCGTTGCAGCCGCGTGTCCGAATTTCGGATACTTGAGCCATGAATGAACGAGATATGCGCGTGAATCTATCTGGTCGAAGTTCTCTGCATGATGCTTTCTGTCCCACTCGTGAGTCAGGTCATGGAACCCTCTGCTCTTGGCAAGCATATAGTTCCTGTAGCTGTTCCATGGCAGGAAATATGACAGATATATAGGATCCAGTCTTGCGAGGTCTTCCGGAGAAGGAGCCTTTGTCAGTGCAAGAGCTGCAGGTTCAACGCCGTAGGAAAGAAGCTCATCTTCATCTATTCCCACTGCCACTCCGTTCTCGATCTGGCTTCTGGCTGAATATGTCTCCTCATCCTCGTTTCCGCCGTACTCGTAGCTGACGTTCTCGCCGTAAACAAGCAGCATCGTGTTGAACTTCAGAGCCATGTGAAGAGGGAATGTATATATCTGCCTGTCGAGATACCATGTCGGCTTTCCGTAGTTCTCGAACATTGCTCTCATGAGTATCTTCTGAGCCTTGATGTCAGGCTTGCAGGAGATGATCGGGCAGCCGAACTCCTCGCTGATGTTCTTGAGGTTGTGCTTTCCGGCCTCTGTCATCGGGAAGTTGTCCTCGACACTGAAGAGTATAGGAGTCATATGCATGACTTCCTTCATGATGTATGTCTGGAAGTGGCTGTCTTTACCGCCTGATACGGCGATGGCACAGTCAAACTGTCCGGGACCGTTGCATCCTCTGTACTTGTCACACAGTTCCTCGAATTCTTTCCATCTTGCGTCCCAGTCTATCTTCTTGCGGTTCTCGAAGTGGCGGCATGCGCTGCACACTCCTTCGTCATCGAATGTAATTCCCGGGCGGGTGTCAGGCATGGTACATCTCTTGCAGTATTTCATATCATTTCTCCTTACGGGTAGTTGATGTATGCTCAAAAAACATATGGTAATTATACTCTCAGCCTATTTTCATTTCAACAAGGGCAAAAAAAGTTAACATTCATTTTACAAAATTCATTATTTTCCAGTCTGCAGAGTCACGTGTGGTATAATGCATGTATAAAGAGGAGAATAATATGTATAGGATTTTAGTGGCCGTTGCGGCAGTCGCGGATATCATCGGCTTTGCAGCATACGGGATCGACAAGAGAAAAGCCAGAAAGGACCGCTGGAGGATAAGCGAGAAGTCTTTGCTCCTTCTAGCGGTGTTCGGGGGAATCGGCACTTTTCTCGGCATGAAGCTTTTCAGGCACAAGACGCTTAAATGGTATTTTGAAGTGGTAAACACAGTGATGTGTGTCGGTCAGGTCGCATTGATCGGATTCCTGCTTTTCAAAGGCCTGATTTGACAGTGATTTTGTAAATGTGTATATTTTTGAATATAAATAAACAATAGTTGACTACAATATATTAGCATGGAGGACACATATGCTCAGAGACGGTAAATTGCTTATTGCAAAGGGAGAGAAGGAACTGTTCCTTCTTCCTAAAATGGCCAATCGACACGGTCTGATCGCCGGAGCCACAGGTACAGGTAAGACTACGACCCTGAAAGTTATGGCTGAAAGCTTCTCCCGGGCAGGAGTACCGGTTTTTCTGGCCGACATAAAGGGCGACCTCGGCGGAATGATCAAGCCGGGCACGATGAGCCGGCCGGTCCAGTCCAGGGTCGAAGGACTCGACCTGTATGACTTTTCATTTACGTCGTTCTCTACAAGGTTTTGGGATGTCTACGGCGAGAAGGGCCACCCCGTAAGGACTACGGTATCAGAGCTGGGCCCGACCATGCTTGCCAGGATACTGGGGCTTTCCGATGTCCAGGCAGGGATACTTAACATTGCCTTCAGGATAGCCGATGAAAACGGATGGCTGCTGCTTGACCTTAAGGACCTTAAGTCTGTCCTTCAGTTCATCAGCCAGAATTACAAGGAACTTTCCGAGTTATACGGAAGGATAACTCCTCAGTCTGCCACAGCCATATTGAGAAGCGTACTCGTGCTTGAGGACCAGGGTGGAGAATTCTTCTTCGGAGAGCCTGCATTTGATGTCAGAGACTGGATGCGGACCAGCTATGACGGCAAGGGATTCATAAACATTCTCTATTGCGAAAGACTGTTCCAGAGTCCTGTGCTCTATTCGACATTCATGCTGTGGCTTTTAAGCGAGTTGTATGAGACACTTCCTGAGCGGGGCGATCTTGACAAACCGAAGATGGTGTTCTTCTTCGATGAAGCACATCTGCTCTTTGAAGAGGCTCCAAAGGCACTTCTGCAGAAGATAGAGCAGGTCGTCCGACTGATACGTTCAAAGGCAGTTGGCGTATACTTTATCACACAAACACCGAATGATATTCCGGATTCTGTCCTGGCGCAGCTGGGCAACAGAGTTCAGCATGCGCTCAGAGCCTATACACCGGCTGAACTGAAGAAAGTAAAGGCCGCCGCCGACACCTTCAGGGAAAATCCCAACTTTAAGACACTGGATGTTATAACCACTCTCAACACCGGAGAGGCTCTGGTGTCATTCCTGGATGAAAAAGGCGCTCCTACTGTTGTTGAAAAGGCAACGATCCTTCCTCCTCAGAGCCAGATGGGGTCCATTGATGACACTGACAGACGGATGTCCATGGCCGGAAGCGGAATGGGCGGAAAGTATGACGATATGGTGGACAGGGAATCTGCCTATGAAATCCTTCTGAAAGTTGCTGAAGAGAGCCGGATGAGGGAAGAGGAAGAGGCAAGACAGAAGCTATTGGAGAAGGAAGAGGCTGAGTTGCAGAAGAGACTTGAGAAAGAGGAGGCTGCAAGGCTCAAGCAGGAGGAAAAGGAAGCTGCGGCCAGACGCAGACGGATAGAAAAGATCGCAACCGTAGCGGCCACATCCCTCGTGACCAACCGACTCAAAGGAAAGGGCAAGTCTTCAAAGACAAGCAGCAAGGTTGTAAAAGAGGTCGCAAGACAGGGAACGTCCACTATTGTGAGAGGCATCCTCGGAAGCCTGCTTAAATAACCTGAAAAACGTTATAAAAACAAAGAAGGCGAATGGTTTTGCTGTCCGCCTTATGTTTTTATGATCGATATAGGGAAATAAAAAAGCATCTTTAATTTTTCTTTCAAGTATGATACAATAATCAGCACTGAATGTGCGCTCGTAGCTCAGTTGGTAGAGCGCTGGACTCCGACTCCAGAGGGCACGGGTTCAAGTCCCGCCGGGTGCACCAGTCAAAAAAGAGATCTCCTGTTTTCGGAGATCTCTTTTGTTTTCCGTCAGAAAGCAGGGCATATCATCCCTGGTTCTGCATGTTAATTATATGCTTGTACTTTCCGCTTCCCGGATCCTGCATGGGCGTTTCGTCCGAAAGCGTTACGGATATCTCATCCACACCCTGAGTCTTGAGATAATCTCTGAGAGCTGACCGTGCGTTTTCGAAGTCTGTCTTCCTGTCAGTTCCCTCGATCTCTTCGATCCTCATGTCGACCCTGTTGTCAGCATATACCAGGACTTGGAAGCGCCTTAGCTCGTGCACCTCCTTCAGGCGGGCATAAACGGACAGCGGAGCTATCCTTATTGTTTTTCCTCCCGATGTGAAAGTGGTGACGTCATCTGTCCTTCCCTCAAGTTCCAGCCATGGGGAGGGATTGCCGCAAGGACAGGGCTCATGGTGCATGATTACCCTGTCGGTCACCTCATAGCGTATGAATGGCTGCGTGTAGTTGTACAGGTTCGTGAGGAGTATCCTGTCCGACAGGGCTCCGTCAGGGACCGGATCTCCGTTTTGGTCCACCGGTTCCACGATAAGCCAGTCATCGTTCACATGAAAATGCTGATGCTCACATTCGCAGGCTACCGTCCCGCCTTCGGTACACGAATAGGTAGTCTGCACATAGCAACCGAAGGTGTCGGAAAGCCTTTTTCTGAGAGCATCAGTGAGATACTCTCCGCCCGTCATGATGATGACGGGAGAGATGCGGAGCCTTCCTTCGTTTGCCTCGTCGATGAGAAGCTCCAGGTTGGACGGATAGCCGCCGACCATCGCAGGCTGGAAGCGGTTGAGCTGGTCCACTATCTTTTCCAGAGGATACAGAGCGCTGGATACCGCAAGCTGTTTCTTCTTCCAAGGCATCGAGAGAAGTCTCGAACGGATGCTGCTGTTGCCCAGGTAGAAGCCCTCATCGGCGAATATGCCCATGCTCTTTCCGCCTCGTTTGACGAAATCGATAAGATCCTTCCTTCGGGCGTAGCTCCTTACGGCACTTATGCCGCCCATTATGTTGTTTGCCTGTGAATCGCAGACGCACACAAGCGGATTGCCGGTCGAACCGGAAGTAGTGAACACCAGATATTCGCCCATATACTTTTTGCCGATATTGGACTTGTCCTCCATGAAGTGTTCAACGTCTTCGAGTCTGAGCTTGCTGTCGCAGACCCAATCGTTCCAGTTGTCCATCAGAGTCCTCTTGTCCGTGACGGGCAGATCCGCAAGAGAAAAGTCATCGGGCACGTCCCTGTACAGGAATTTGTAGTACGGGCTGTTCTCTCTTGCATGTCTGACAAGCATCTTCAGTCTCTCCTCCTGCAATACCTGTCTTTCATCCGGTCCCATTTTCCTGTAGTCAAGGCATAGTTTCATCGCCCTGAACATTCCGATCTTTTTCATCATTCCTCCCTGTTGCATACGCCGTAAAGCATGAAGTCGAGGTAGTTCCTGATCTCCTCTCTGATCTGTTCTCTTTTTGAGAAGAAAGCGTCCGGATCCTCCTGAAAGGCCGTCAGGTACCTGTTGATGACGGCACTGGCATACAGGCTGAGCGCATCAGCATATCCGTCAGACAGTCCCTCCCTTAATTTCAGGAAAGAGACAGCTTTTTTCATGATGCCGTCGGACTCGGATTTTACATAGAGCATGTATTTTCCGATAAGCGCATTCTTTTCAACGGATATCTCGGCAGCGCTTTCGCGTGAAGCCATGTTCACCATATGCATCTCATCCGGGTGTTCCATGCACAAAGCCATCTTCCGCTCCATGAAATTGAAGAAAACGGAGTGAAAATCGTCTCCGGAAAGTTCGCTGCTGCTTCTGACGAGACATTCCATGGACTTGTCCAGACAGTAAAGGTAAAAGGTCTTCTTCGAGCCGAAATAGTGGAAAAGAAGCCCTTTTGATATTCCTGCGTTCCTGGTGACAGCTTCGGTGCTTGCCTCGGAATAGCTCTTTGCCGAGAATTCCCTGATGCCTTCAGAGAGTATCGAACCCTTTTTTTCATCGGGCAGACTTTCGAATGCTGAAATTGACATACGTTGATTCACCTCACTGTTTTCTGCTGATTGACCGGGCAGTCAATCGCTGCAACCATATTAGCATTTGTTGACTGGTGAGTCAATACCCGCATGAGGGAGAGCACGGAACTGTGCTGACAACAAAAGAATCCCCGATACATGATCGGGGATTCTGTGGCGGAGAGAAGGGGATTTGAACCCCTGGTACGGGATTACCGCACACCCGCGTTCCAGGCGAGCACCTTAAACCACTCAGACATCTCTCCACGGTTTAATGCCTAGTTAGTATACCCTTTTTGAACAGCAATGTCAACAGCGTCAAAACCGGTCTGTGACAGCCTGCATGTTTGTGCATATGATATATATTCTTATGACGGCTGTTAAATAAACAACAGCAGATTGCACAAGTAAATAACAACTTCTTTGTGCAATATGATATTAAGAATATAAATTGAATATCATATACTGCTTAATTATTTAAAGTATATTGAGTTATTTTTTAAATTATTATTTGGAAAATTAAAAATAGTTTATTTTCTTCTTAAATCGCCGCTTTTGATTTACAATGAATACCCCCTTTGCTATTATGTAACTAGTAGAAGTTTATCTGTATATAGACATATATTCAGGAGGACGTAAATATGAAGTATCGTTTAGAAAGTGATTCAGTAGGCGAGAAGCAGGTCCCGTTCGATGCGTATTACGGAGTGCAGACACTGCGCGCTTATGAGAATTTCCGCATTACCGGCTACAGTCTCCCGGAGGAGCTGATAGTCGCACTTGCGGAGATCAAGAAGGCCTGTGCCATAACCAACGTAAAGGCAGGAGAGCTGGACAAGACAATCGCCGATGCGATCATTGCCGCGTGTGATGACATAATCCGGGGAAAGTTCCACGATCAGTTCATCCTCGACCCGATCCAGGGAGGAGCGGGCACGAGTTCCAACATGAACGCCAATGAGGTCATAGCGAACATAGGCCTCGAGAAGCTGGGCAAGGAAAAGGGCGACTACCGGTTCTGCCACCCGAATGATCATGTCAACATGGCACAGTCTACGAACGACGTGTATCCGACTTCTCTTAAGATCGCGATATACAGGAGAGGACTTGTTCTTGCCGCCAAGCTCGATGAACTGGACAAGGCACTGTCGGACAAGGCGGAAGAGTTCAAGGATGTGCTCAAGCTCGGGCGCACGCAGCTCGAGGATGCCGTTCCGATCACGCTCGGACAGGAGTTCAAGGCTCATGCCAGCGCCGTGAAGCGTTTCAAGAGGATCCTTCTCAAGTCGCTTGAGGAGATGCAGACAGTGAACATGGCTGCAACTGCCATCGGTACGGGAATCAATGCAAGTGAGTATTTCTATCACCATGTGGTGGAGGATCTCAGCGAGGTCACCGGCATACAGATGTATCAGGCCGATGACATGGTGGACGGCACTCAGAACATTGATGCCTTCAGCGTCGTTTCCGGCGCTCTCAAGACAGGAGCGATAGCACTGTCGAAGATGGCAAATGACATCCGCCTTCTCAACAGCGGTCCTAAGTCCGGCATTGGCGAGATCACAATACCGGCCAAGCAGAACGGCTCATCGATCATGCCCGGAAAGATCAATCCGGTCATTCCTGAAGTCCTGAACCAGGCCTGCTTTGCAGTCATCGGCAACGACATGACGGTCACAATGGCCTGCGAAGGAGGTCAGATGGAGCTTAACGCATTCGAGCCTGTAGCATTCTACAGGATCTATGAATCCATGGTGATGCTCACGAACGCGATAGACACATTCATCGAGAACTGCGTGGTAGGCATTGTCGCCAACGTTGACAAGTGCATGTCCAACCTCATGAACTCAACGGGTCTCGTGACCGCTCTTGCTCCGTATATCGGATACAAGAAGAGCGCTGACATCGCAAAGAAGTTCCTGAAGGACGGAACGCCGATCATCGACGGAGCAAAGGAAGCCGGACTGACCGACGAGCAGCTCAAGGAGATACTGGATCCGGAGAAGCTGGCAAGGCAGTTTGAGAAGAAATAAGGAGAGAACGATGGACGTTAATGAAAGAGCCCTGAAGGCCCATAAGGAGTGGAAGGGCAAGATTGAAGTCATATCCAGAGCAAAGGTGACAAACAGGGATGAACTGACGGTCGCATACACTCCGGGAGTAGCCGCACCTTGCCTTGAGATACAGAAGGATGAGATGCTTGCATATGACTACACCAGAAAGGGAAATCTGGTAGCAGTCATAACAAACGGCACTGCCGTTCTCGGACTCGGAGACATAGGTCCGAGCGCAGGAATGCCTGTCATGGAAGGAAAGTGTGCGCTGTTCAAGAACTTTGCAGGGATAGATGCATTCCCGATCTGCGTGGACAGCAAGGATCCGGACGAACTTGTCAATGTCATTTACAAGATATCCAAGAGCTTCGGCGGAATAAACCTTGAGGATATCGGCGCCCCGACATGTTTCGAGGTCGAAAGAAGGCTAAAGGAATTATGTGATATTCCTGTTTTCCATGACGATCAGCACGGAACCGCCATCGTAGTCAGCGCAGCGATGCTCAATGCGGCCAAGCTCAAGGGCAAGAAGCCGGAAGAGCTGAAGATCGTCCTTAACGGAGCCGGAGCCGCGGGAATCTCGATAGCAAGGCTCCTCATAGACATTGGCTTCAAGAATATTACCCTCTGCGATATCTTCGGAACGATATACAAGGGCGGACCGGCCAACACCGATGCTCAGAGAGAGATGGCAGAGATCTCCAACCCTGACATGATAAAGGGAACTCTTGCCGATGCAATGGTGGGAGCGGACGCGTTTATCGGCGTATCAAGAGGAAACCTCGTGAATGAGGAGATGGTCAAGTCCATGAACAAGGATCCTATAGTCCTTGCTATGGCTAATCCTACTCCGGAGATCATGCCGGATCTGGCACTCAAGGCCGGAGCATATATCGTGGGTACCGGAAGGAGCGACTTCCCTAACCAGATAAACAATGTTCTCGTGTTCCCTGGAATCTTCAAGGGTGCTCTTGCAGTAAGAGCCAGCGCCATCACTGAATCGATGAAGATAGCCGCAGCAAAGGCTATAGCTTCTGTGGTAAGCGATGAAGAGCTGAATCCTGAGTACATAATTCCGGATGTGTTCGATCCGAGAGTGGCTGACGTGGTGGCAAAAGCTGTTTCTGATGAGGCAGTAAAGCTCGGCATAGCCAGGATCTGAAACACTGTTTTGCACAGGCAGTTTTCATATTAATTCGATTGATGTTCCATGGGGCACCTACAGGCGCCCCATGGACTTTCTGTTCATCCGAAGCAAAAGCCTGTTCAGACATTTTTAGTGTTGAAACCGAGCGAGAATGGCATATAATATAGATGTAGCAGCTTGAAGCCTGACACGGCCGGCTGCCGTCAGGAATGATATCAATGATGCAGTATCTTGATATATTACTTTAACCTTATTTATGGAGGATC
The DNA here is from genome assembly GCA_964507095.1 of uncultured Oscillospiraceae bacterium. Taxonomy (GTDB): domain Bacteria; phylum Bacillota; class Clostridia; order Oscillospirales; family Ruminococcaceae; genus RGIG3102. The sequence continues at coordinate 14,420 of CAZDOS010000018.1, forward strand.
GTATGAAAAGGTTATTAATCCTAATTCTGTCAGTCCTCATGCTCATTGGCATGGTCGCATGTACCGCCAAGGAAGCTGAGGAGGCACCTGCTCCGTCAAATGAAGCGACGGAAACACGGGAACCAAAGGATCTTGTCGTGCTTTTCACCAGTGATGTACACTGTGGAGTATCTGACGGCTTCGGATACGAAGGCGTCAAGGCAGTCAAGGATTCCTTTGAAAAGGACGGATACCAGGTCATTCTCGTTGACGATGGTGATGCAATTCAGGGCGCTCCGGTCGGAACCCTGACAACAGGTGAGGCGATCATTACACTTATGAACGCCACAGGCTACGATGTAGCAATTCCTGGAAACCATGAATTCGACTATGGCATGGATCGTTTTCTTGAACTTGTTGGAAAGGCTGAATTCCCATACATCAGCGCTAACTTCAACAAGGAAGGCGAGCTTGTATTTGAACCATACAAGATCTTTGACTGGAACGACACCAAGGTCGCTTTCGTAGGCGTTACCACACCTAAGACACTTACAACTTCGACACCTAAATACTTCAAGGACGATGCCGGCAATTTCGTATACGGATTCTTCCAGGATCAGGATGGAACCGGAGTTTATGAGGCTGTTCAGAAGGCGGTTGACGCTGCAAGAGCCGAGGGCGCAGAGTATGTAGTTCTCATGGCCCATCTTGGAAATGAGGCGGACTGCTCACCTTGGACATACGCCGATGTAGTATCACACACCAACGGAATCAATGTAGTAGTTGACGGACACAGCCATGATACCGATCAGGTCGTCATGAAGAACAAGGATAATGAAGATGTTATCCGTTCAGCATGCGGAACCAAGCTCTCCGGTATCGGATGCATCAAGTTCGAAGCTGAAAGCGGAAAGATCACAAACGAGCTTATCTCTTGGAACAACAGTGTTCCTGCTCCAAAGCTCCTTGGAATCACAAATGATGTCACAACTGCAGTTGCGGCTTCAACAGACGCTCTCAATGCCAAGATCAGTGAAGTTGTAGCAACGACATCAGTTGAGCTGACGATTACTGATCCTGAGGCAAAAGACTCTGAGGGACATCCTATCCGTATCATACGTAATGCAGAGACCAACCTTGGAGACCTGTGTGCAGATGCATACAAGGATCAGGGCGAGGCAGATATTGCATTCGTAAACGGCGGTGGTATCAGAAAGAGCATTGGCAAGGGAGACATCACACTCGGCGATATCCTCAGTGTACATCCGTTCGGCAACTCCATGTGCGTTATCGAAGTCAGCGGCCAGCAGATACTCGATGCTCTCGAGTGGGGCGCAAGGAATGTCCCTGGCGAACTTGGCGGATTCCTGCAGGTATCAGGTCTGACATATGAGATCCACACCTACATACCATCAAGCTGCACTCAGGACGATAACGGAATGTTCACAGGTGTAGCAGGTGAGTACCGTGTAAAGAATGTCATGGTCGGAGATGAGCCTCTTGATCTGAACAAGACTTACACACTTGCTTCACACAACTACATGCTTAAGGACAACGGTGACGGCTTCACAATGTTTGAGGGTTGCAACATCCTTCAGGATGAGGTCAAGCTCGACAACCAGGTCCTTATCGACTACATCACAAAGACACTTGGCGGAAACGTCGGCACACGGTATGCTGAGCCATACGGCGAAGGAAGGATCGTTGCCGTAGAGGAGCCTCAGGGCTGATCTGCTTAAGGATTTGAATACTTAAAACTGAGAGCGATGGAAATACCATCGCTCTCAAACTATATATACTGTTTTTGTCAGGTGAAGATATTGATCTTCGGGATGTTGTTGTCTGTCAGGATGCTCTCACAGTTGTACAGAAATAGGACATGGTCATAGCCTTCCTCTCTGATAAGAGTGTCAACTCCTGCCGTATAGTATCTCAAGTCTATGACGTCGATCCTTTTAAAATCTCCTGTCATGTAGGGTATCATGCAGTTTGCGTAGCTGTCCTTGATGATGAGGAGAGTATCTTCTCCCTTGCCGCTTATAGACAGGAAAGCATTGTTGCCCCACAGGAACATGGCATATTTGTCTCTTGTATCCAGCCTGTCGGTATCATAGATCGAAACGGTGTTACCATTGAGATCCATTGTGGCATCACAGTCGATATATGACAGCGTGTCCGGGCGCACATTATAATTCTTCGATTTGGAATAATGTGTGCCCAGAAAACCCTGTACCTCGAAGAAGCTGAAACTGTCAAGTTCTGCAGGCTCGATGCCTATGGCGCCCAGATATTCGATGTAGCCTATGTATGCGCCTTTGGTAGTCCAGTGGTGGTCAGTCCTGTAATAAATGTATTCCCGGCTCTTTTCAGAAAGAGAGCTGTATACGTCGATCGGCAGTTCCTCCGGAAGATTGTCCCGGGCATAGTCCAGGATATATTCCGTGTCGACGACGGGACTGCCCTCTATGACCTTATCCTTCATGACACCCGGCGCTGTCGGAACAAGCATCACCCTTATGTCCGTTTCAGGATGCTTCTCCTTGAACCTGGTGATCGCTTCAAGGTTCTTCTCATACTGAGTGTAATCCGTCTTCAGAAACTTGGTGAAAAGATAGCCGTCCTTTCCGTATACGACACCGTTGTTTTCCTTCTTGCCCAGCAGGCTCTCGCCAATGCTCTTGAGCGAGATCCAGCTGTCGCGTGCAATGAACTGGTCTTCAGTGAACTCCTCGATCTTCGGAGTGTAATTATTTTCGATCAGTTCGTGAAGGCTGAAGGAAGGCATCTGCCGAAGTTCTCTGTTCTCCAGCTCGGAAGTCTTCCTGACGGGAGAGAAAAGATCCCGTATCGATATGGCGTAAAGCAGCAGACCGAAGACCACGATCACAGGATATTTGAATATCTTTTTCATCATGACCTCCTAGAATCTGAAATAAATGAACGGGTTGTATGTGGAATCCACCAGATAAGCCACGCTCAGCAGTGCGATGACTGCCAGAAGAGGTATCATGATGAAATCATTGTCCTTTATCTTCTCATAGATCTTTGTGGTCAGGGAAGTGGAACACAGCATACCGATTAACAGCGACAGCGCATAGTTGGATGCAAAATATGATGCTCCGACTCCGCCGTGAGGCACAAAGAGACGGGCAATGAAAGCTCCCATTGCCGGCAGGTCGGTTATATAGAATATCGCCCAGCCCACGATGACCACCAGAAGGGTATACACGTGTGAGACGATCCTGCTCTTATCCAAGACCTTGAGAAGAAACATCTTCTCAATGGCAAGGAACAGGAAATAATAAAGTCCCCACAGCATGAAATTCCAGTCCGCACCGTGCCAGAAACCGGTCAGGAACCATACGATCAGCATGTTGAGAAGCTGCCTTGCAAGTCCCTTTCGGTTGCCTCCGAGAGGAATGTATACATACTCCCTGAACCAGGAGCCGAGAGTCATGTGCCATCTTCTCCAGAACTCCGTTATGCTCTTTGAGATGTACGGAAGGTTGAAGTTCTGAGGAAAATCGAATCCGATCATCTTGCCGAGACCGATCGCCATCAGCGAGTAGCCTGAGAAGTCAAAATAGATCTGGAGCGCGTATGCCAGGATGCCCAGCCAGGCAAGCGGCGTCGAGACATTCGCAAAGCCGATAGTCTCGATGTCCGTCCACAGGGCTCCCACATTGTTCGCGATGAGCACCTTCTTTCCGAGACCGAAGATGAACAGCTTGATGCCCTCATTGATGCCGTCTAGCGTTATCCTTCCCTCATAAGTGTTCAGCTTTTCGTTTATGTCCGTGTACTTGACTATAGGACCGGCGATGAGCTGAGGGAACATGGTGACGAATGCCGAGAAGTTGATCAGGTTCTTCTCTGCCGTGACTTTTCCTCTGTACACGTCGATGGTGTAGGACATGGTCTGGAAGGTGTAGAAGCTTATTCCCAGAGGAAGCGTCAGGTGGGTAAGGGGAATGGATGTACCCCGGAACCTGTTGATATTGGATATGAAGAAATCCGTGTACTTGAACGTAAAGAGCATCCCGAGATTGAACATCACCGAGATTGCCAGGCAGATATTCTTGACCGTCCTGGAATCGCGGTGCTTTTCGATGGTACCGGAACAGAAAAAATCAACTACCGTGCTTGCAATCATTATGGGGAAATACTTGACTTCTCCCCATGAATAGAAGATCAGGCTGAATACGGTAATTACGGGATTCTTGTATTTATATGGTACGGTATAGTAGACGAGCAGGAATACCGCCAGGAATCTGAAAATAAAAAAGATATTGCTGAATACCAAACAACAAATCCTCCGTAAGATGTCTGCGATTAATTATATCTGCAAGAAGGGATTTAATCAACTGAAAATGGATTAATAATATGTGTATTATATATTTATATACACCGCCAAAAAACGGAAAAAACTGCGGGGCAAGGGCAGTCGGATGCTTTCCGACATCCGTGAAAAGCCGCCAAAATGTGAAGATTATGTTTCAAAAAAGTTAAAGAAAGGGCCCTAAACTTGAAAAAGGGGTATTCCTAATATATAATTTACCTTTGTAAACTTGACAAAACATCGTTTTGATGTCCGCATATATACGAAATGACGGAAGGAGAGGCAACGTTATGCCTTTTAAGAAGGACGCATCCAACGCCCGAAAGACAGCAAAAAAGCCAGCCAGAAGGAAAAGAAGGGGAACGGGTTCCTCTGCTTTTTCCAAGGCCTTCAACAGATATAACGACGGAAAGGTCAGCCTTGAGGGGCTCAAGATGGTCTTTCTGTATCTGAGCTACAGGCTCGGATACGGAATGGAAAGGACCGCGGCAAAGGCCGGAGAAGGCCTGTCGGTTTTCTTCGGAGAGCTTTACAGAGTGGCCTCGGCATTCGGAGAAAGATTTGCAGACTTTGTCGAGAAGCTCTACGCTATCTTCATGGATGACCTGGGAGAGCCCATCAGGGTCATCTCCGACGCTTTCGCTACGATAAGATCGTTCCGCGAGAGAAACAAGGCATCAGCCAAATCCGGAGACAAGAGCAAGGGAAGCATCACCGGATACATAACCCGGGGAGTCAAAAGAAACAAGCATCACGCAATGACGCTTATCAGCTATGCCGCACCGGTCGTTGCAGCGATCTTCTTCTTTGGAATAGTCCAATACACGTTCTCCAGAGAATACGGCATGAATGTATTCATAAACGACGAGAATGTCGGTACGATCAAGAACTATTCAGTGCTCGAGTCTGCCGACAAGATGATCGAAGGACAGCTCGTTTCCACCGGCGAGCAGACATGGGAGCTCGATGCCACCGTAAGAGTCACCGGAATAGGCAACAAGCAGACTCTCGATGCGAGACAGCTGACAAACAACATCCTCAACGCTTCAAATGAAGACATCGTCTCGGCCTCCGGTCTGTATGTAAACGGAGAATTCAGAGGCGCCGTGGAAAATCGGGACCGGCTCACCCGGGCACTTGATTCCCTTAAGGCTCCTTATGAGAACGGAGATCCCAACAGGACCGTATCCTTCGTGGAGGACGTTTCGGTCGTCAACGGTATCTTCTTCACTGACAGCATAGTCCCTGAAAGCGAGCTGACGGAGCTGGTCCACGGAGAAGTAAGCGGGGAAAAGAGATATACCGTCGTTTCAGGCGACAGCCCTTCAAAGATCGCTTCCACTAACGGCATCACCACCAAGACCCTTTACAGTCTGAATCCGGGCCTCGAAGGCGGCGGACTCTGGGTGGGCGACGAACTTGTTGTATCGGCATCAGTTCCGTTCCTTCAGGTAAAGTACACCGAGAGATCGGTCAGGGAAGTGGATATCCCGTACAAGACCGTTACCGAGAAGAACAACTCGATGGCTCTCGGCACCACAAAGATCAGCCAGCAGGGCGAATACGGCATCAGGGAAGAAGTCGTAGATTCACTGTACATAGACGGAATCTACCAGGGCGAGACCATTGTCCAGTCAACTGTCACGAAAGAGCCGGTCACGAAGATAATCCAGTCCGGTACGCTTTGGAACGGACAGGTCGTTACCGGAGGAACCGGAAGGATCATCTGGCCTGTACCTGGATTCACAAGGCTTTCGCGTGGATTCGTCGGGCGGTATCCTCGGCATGACGGTCTGGATATCCCTGCTCCTTGGGGCACGCCTATAGTTGCCGCCGATTCCGGTGTCGTAACGACGGCCCTTTACACGAACAGAGGCTACGGCATCTATTGCGTCATAAACCACGGCAGCTATGCAACTCTGTACGGACACTGCTCCGCACTGTATGTCTCAGTGGGACAGCAGGTATCGAAGGGACAGGTGATAGGCCGGGTAGGAAGCACCGGAAACTCCACGGGTCCTCACTGCCATTTTGAGGTCCAGGTAGGAAAGACAAGGTACAATCCGTTCAACTGGATGTGATCCCGGACAAAAAACAGTTTTAAAAAATCAAAGTATATGGTAATATATAAGGTGCTGAAATTCTAAATTGATGGCCAGATTTATTAGCCATAGGAGATATATCGTGGAAAAGTATATTATTACAGGGGGCAGACCTCTGAAGGGCGAAGTCACGATCAGTGGAGCGAAGAACGCAGCTGTTGCGATCCTTCCGGCCACCGTGCTCGCCAACGATGTGTGCATCATTGAGAACCTGCCTGACATAAGTGATGTCAGGATGGAGATCGACATGCTCAAGGCACTCGGAGCGAGAGTTGAAAGACTCAGTCCCACAGTGCTCAGAGTCGACACATCGACCATAGACAGCACAGAAGTACCGCTTGATCTCGGGATCAAGATGAGAGCCTCATATTACTTCCTCGGAAGCCTTCTTTCACGCTTCGGAGAAGCAAACGTACCGATGCCGGGCGGCTGCAATCTGGGAGCCCGCCCGATAGACCAGCATCTCAAGGCGTTCACGGCACTCAACGCCACATATGAGCTGGATTATTCGATGATCAACGTTTCGACGGAACATCTCACCGCTTCACACATATTCTTCGACATGGTATCGGTCGGGGCAACGATCAACGCGATGCTCGCCGCCGTCATGGCAGACGGAACCACCATACTTGAGAATGTGGCAAAGGAGCCTCATATCGTCGATGTCGCCAACTTCCTCAACACCATGGGAGCCGATATCAGGGGCGCCGGCACGGATGTGATCAAGATCAACGGCGTCAAGAGGATGCACGGAGCCACCTATTCCATCATTCCTGACCAGATAGAGGCAGGAACGTTCATGGTTATGGCAGCGGCTTCGAAGGGAGACATACTCGTCAAGAATATAATTCCAAAGCACCTTGAAGCAATCACCAGCAAACTGAGGGCAGTCGGCGCTGAGGTCTATGAATTTGATGACAGCATCCATGTGATTGGAGTAGACAAGTACGAGAGTACGAATATCAAGACCATGCCGCATCCCGGTTTCCCGACCGACCTGCAGCCTGTGATGGGCGTATTGCTCTGCATTGCTGACGGCACCTCGATAATAACCGAGGGCATCTGGGATTCAAGATTCAAATACTGCGATGAGCTCAATAAGATGGGAGCTAACATACAGGTGGAAAGCCGAGTCGCCGTATTCGAGGGAGTCGAAAAGCTCAAGGCCGCGCCGGTGAAGGCAAGCGATCTGAGAGCGGGAGCCGCTCTGGTGACCGCAGCGCTCATTGCCGAAGGCACAAGCGAGATAAGCGAGGTCCAGCATGTCGAAAGAGGATATGTGGATATCGTAAAGAAGATAAGAGCTCTGGGCGGAGACATAAGAAAAGTGGATGTTCCGGACAGCGACGCGCTTAAAAAAGCATATTGATAGATTGACCGGGGCCGGCATATGACCCCGGTCTTTTTGAAAGAGAGTTAGATTTGGCAAGATACATTTCACTATATTCCGGATCCTCCGGGAACTGTTCCATAGTCGAAGAGGACGGCAAATACCTCATGATAGACATAGGCAAATCTGCCCGTCAGACCTCGGATGCGCTGAGGGAACTGGATCTCGATCCCGATGAACTGCTGGGGATCCTGATAAGCCATGAGCATATCGACCATGTGAGGGGACTCAGAGTGTTCCTCAAAAGGAACAGGGCACCCGTGTTCACAAACCCGTATACACTTGAAATGCTTGAGGATGAAGATCTTCTTCCTGCGGATGCCATGGTGTTTGAGATGGGCGAGGGGGCAGTAGAGGTCGGCCCGTTCAAGGTCGAGGGTTTCTATGTTCCACATGATTCCCGGGCCTGCATGGGATACAGGATAACCACGCGGTCAGGTTCGGTCATGGCCATAGCATCCGATATCGGTTTTGTGTCCGAGAATACATATTCCTGGCTCAGCGGCGCCGACCTTGTCGTGCTGGAGTCGAACTATGACGAGATGATGCTCAGGAACGGACCGTATCCGGCCAGTCTTAAGTTCAGAGTGGCTTCAAAGCACGGGCATCTTTCAAATACCGACTGTTCAAGGACCGTCCTGAGATTGATAGAAGAAGGCACGATGAACATCCATCTCTGTCATCTGTCCGAGAACAACAACACTCCGAGGACAGCTCTGATGGAAGTGGTGAACATGGCAAAAAAGAACGGGATAGTGCTTCCTGAGGAACTCAATCTGAAGATCAACAGAAGGCACGAGATCACTCCTCCGACGGAGTTCTGAAAGGGTAGGGATTATGCAGACCATAACGATCATCGCCCTCGGCAAGGTCCAAAGGGGCTTCATGCAGGATGGCTGTGATGAATACATCAAAAGACTCAGGCCGATGTGCAATCTGAAGTTGATCGAGCTGGAGGACGAGCCTCTGAATGAGAAGAACCTCAGCCGGAACATGATAGAAAAGGCACTCGACAGGGAGGCGGACAGGATACTGGCCGCGATACCTAAGCAGAGCTATGTTATCTCCATGTGCATCGAGGGCAGGATGATCTCCAGCGAAGAGCTGGCATCAATGATAGAGGAGAAAGGGACTGGGGGCTATCCGAACATCTGCTTTGTCATAGGCTCCAGCCACGGACTGTCCGAAAGGGTAAAGAAGAAGAGCGATTTCAGGCTGTCATTCTCCAGGATGACATTCCCGCATCAACTCTTCAGGATGATGCTTCTGGAGCAGATATACAGAGCGCTTTCCATAAACGCGGGAACAAAGTACCACAAATGAAAAAAGCCTTCCGACGGAAGGCTTCAGAACAATGAAACATATAGATCGAATACGCCGAAGACCATCGAAAGCCCGACTGCAAGCAGCAGGACGCCGCCGACGGTCTTTATCGTTTTCATCCCGCCTTTGAGCCTTGGAAGGAGGGATCCTCTAAGCGCTTCAAAGAACAGGCTGAACACTATGAAAGGAAGCCCGAGACCGAGGGAATACGTCAACAGGAGCATTATGCCGCCGAAGATCGTTGCCTTTGACGACGCCATTATCAGTGCGCTTCCAAGGAAAGCGCCGGTGCACGGTGACCATGTGAATGCATAGATCAATCCGAAGGCCAGCGCCGAAAGACCGCTCCTGACAGGTCTCATATTCCGGCCGGATGAATAAGGGATGCTCAATATGTCCAGATATATAAGTCCGAAGATGAAAAGAAAAACTCCGGACAGTCTCTGAAGAACGGGAAAGGATCTTTGTACGAATGCACCGATCACCGAAGCTCCCGCTCCCATGGCGACGAAGCTGAGAGTGAATCCTGCTACGAACCACAGGGTGTTGTTGACCCTCGTCCTTGTGTCACCCCGCTCTCTTCCGGAGAGATATGCCATATACACCGGAAGGAGGGGCAGAATGCAGGGGGAAAGGAAGGCCAGCATCCCTTCCGCGAAAGTCAGCAGATATGTCATGAGAGCATGCCGTCCAGCCGGTTCTTTACTGCATCATAGTTAGTCTGTCCGATCCGGTAATCATAGAAAGTGCCGTCGCCGTTGAGATAAATGGTAGTTGGCAAACTCCTTATCCTGAACAGTCCACTGGCATTCCCCCGAGTGTCATATACTGAGGTTATGTTCTCGTATCCCCGCTCCTCAATGTACTTGAGGGCCTTTTCCACAGTCTCCCTCCTGCCGTCGGTGACATCTATGAACATGAAGTTCACGCTGTCCCGGTATTCTCCGGCAATCCTGTCAAAATCAGAGAGCTCGGCGACGCAGTAAGGGCACCAGGTGGCCCAGAAGTTTATCACGACGGGCTTTCCGAGGAAGGATTCGAGGTCGATCTCGTTTCCGTCCTTGTCATAGACCGTGAAATTAGGCACGGGTTCGGCTTTTTCTCCTGAGACCTCGCTACCGGAAGGGGCTGAGGACGAAGCCTTTTTCATCCCGCCCGCGACAGCGACTATCGCAAGCAATGCAACTATTATCAATACAGGTATCATTCTTTTCATTTCCTTAGTTCCGCTTTTTTGAGTTGATATATTGTAATCATATTGCAAGACGGAATAAAAAGCAACAAAGGCCGAAAACTGGCTCCAAAAAGTGTCTTCAGCATAGAAAAAGGCTTTAAAACGGACTGCCCTTTTGTTAATATATAGATAAGAAAAGTATATGTCGTTTTATCGGGAGGTGATCCCATGGATGTCACCAGAAGTGAATACAGCAGGATGCCCGTCTACCTTTTCAAGAGAGGCGAGCTCTTCAGGGCCCGGGACTATTTCGGAAGCCACAGGCTCACCGAAAAGAAATGGGTGTTCAGAGTATGGGCTCCCAATGCGGCAAAAGTCAGCATAGTCGGTGATTTCAACGGCTGGCAGACCGGAGCCGACGAGATGGAGCAGCTGGAAGGAAGCGGTGTATGGCAGTCAGTCATAGAGCGCGACATGCATCTTGAAAACTACAAGTATGCCATTACCACCGGCTACGGCGAAGTGCTGATGAAGAGCGATCCGTACGCGATCCACTTCGAGACCAGGCCGGGCACGGCCTCCAAGGCGTATCATCTCAAGCCGTACAGGTGGGGAGATTCGGAGTGGCAGAACAGGAAAAAGGATATCTACTGCGAACCAATGAACATCTATGAAGTCCACCTGTCGGGCTTCATGAGGCATTATGACGGGAACACATATTCCTACAGGGATGCAGCACATGCTCTGGCCGCATATGTGAAGGACATGGGATATACCCATGTTGAGATCATGCCTGTTTCCGAGCACCCGTTTGACGGTTCGTGGGGATATCAGGTGGGAGGCTATTTCGCTCCCACCTCCAGATACGGCACGCCTGAGGATTTCAAGTATTTCGTCGACCATCTTCACAGGAATGGGATCGGCGTCATCATAGACTGGGTCCCTGCTCATTTCCCGAAGGACCGGTTCGGACTGTACAGGTTTGACGGCACGCCGTGCTATGAGAGCGGAGATCCGACGAGAGCCGAGCACAAGCAGTGGGGCACGATGGCCTTCGACTTCGGAAGGGGAGAGGTCAAGAGCTTCCTCATCTCAAATGCGCTATACTGGCTCAACGAATACCATATAGACGGACTGAGGGTCGATGCCGTAGCAAGCATGATCTATCTTGACTACAACAGAGGTCCGGGCGAGTGGCATCCGAACGTCAACGGAGGAAACGAGAATCTTGAGGCGATAGATTTCCTGCACAGGCTGAATACGGCAGTGTTCGCCGAAAGGCCGGACGCATTGATGATCGCGGAGGAGTCCACTGCGTTTCCGCTGGTCACCGGACCGGTGGACAAGGGCGGTCTGGGCTTTAATTTCAAGTGGAACATGGGTTGGATGAACGATATCCTCTCATATATGAAGACCGATCCGTATTTTAGAAGCTATGTCCATGAGAAGATAACGTTTTCGTTCATGTATGCCTTCAGCGAGAACTTCATACTGCCGATAAGCCATGACGAAGTCGTGCACATGAAAGGATCTCTCCTCAACAAGATGCCGGGAGACGAATGGCACAAGTTCGCAAACTACAGGGCATTCCTGGGATACATGTTTGCCCATCCAGGAAAGAAGCTGCTGTTCATGGGCAGCGAGCTGCCGCAGTATTCCGAGTTCAGCGAGCAGAGGGAGATAGACTGGTTCGTACTGCAGAATCCGATGCACCGGAAGGCCCATGACATGGCAAGACGGCTGAACGTGTTCTACAAAAAGCACCCGCAGCTGTGGCAGGAGGACTTCTCCTGGGACGGCTTTGAGTGGATCGCAGCCGACGACAGGAACCAGAGCGTCGTGGTGTTCCTGAGAAAGGCCAGAGACGGGAGCAGACTGCTGTGCGTCTCGAACTTCTCGGGAGTCAACTATGACAACTATTCGTTCGGAGTCCCCGTAAAGGGCTACTACAAGGAGGTATTCAACACTGACCTGGCAAGCTGGGGAGGTGCGGATATATCAAACAAGAGGGCCGTGAGGTCCAAGAAGGGCGAAATGCACGGAAGGAAAGACCACATAACGATAAGGATACCTGCTCTTTCCACATTGTATTTCACCGTTCCGGAAGACAAAGATCTGAAAACTACTCAACAAGGAGAAAGCAGATGAAAGAATGTATTGCGATGCTGCTGGCAGGCGGACAGGGTTCAAGACTGTATGCGCTGACCCAGGAAACGGCCAAGCCGGCAGTCTATTTCGGCGGAAAGTACAGGATAATAGATTTTCCGCTCTCGAACTGTGTCAACAGCGGAATCGACACGGTGGGAGTGCTCACACAGTATCAGCCTCTTGAACTGAACGAATATCTTGGCAACGGGCAGCCGTGGGATCTGGACAGGAACTACGGCGGAGTCCATGTCCTCCCCCCGTATCAGAAGGCCACGGGCTCTGACTGGTACAAGGGAACGGCAAATGCCATATATCAGAACATAAATTTCATCGAGAGATATGAGCCTGAGTATGTACTGATCCTTTCCGGAGACCATATCTACAAGATGAATTACGAACTCATGCTCGATCAGCACAAGAAGACAGGTGCAGACTGCACGATAGCGGTTCTTGACGTTCCAAAGGAAGAGGCCAGCAGATTCGGCATCATGACCTGCAACGAAGAGGGAAGGATAATAAAGTTCACTGAGAAGCCGAAACATCCGGACTCCACGCTTGCCTCAATGGGAATATACATCTTCTCATGGGATGTGCTGAAGCAGTATCTGATAGACGATGAGCGGAATCCGGAAAGCGAGAATGACTTCGGAAAGAACATAATTCCGCGGATGCTGAAGGACTCAAAGAAACTGTATGCCTACAATTTCGTCGGCTACTGGAAGGATGTCGGCACGATAGACAGTCTCTGGGATGCCAACATGGATCTGATAGCGCCTACTGTTCCTTTCGATGTGTGGGACAACAGCTGGAAGATTTATTCAAGGAGCCACAATGTGCCTCCTCAGTATGTGGGCAAGGATGCAGTGATAGAGGATTCGATGGTCAGCGAAGGCTGTGTAGTCGAAGGAAACGTCAACTTCTCTCTCCTTTTCCAGAGCGTCACGGTAGAGGAAGGAGCGAAGGTCAGAGGAAGCATCATAATGCCGAATTCAGTCATCAAGAAAGGCGCAACCGTTCAATATGCGATCGTAGGTGAGAATTGCGTCATAGAAGAAGGCGCCTATGTAGGAGAGATACCTGAAAAGATGGATGACCTTGAGAAGTGGGGAGTCACGGTGCTCGGAAACGGCGTTCATATCGCCAAGGACGAGAAGGTCGAAGTCAAGGCAATGGTCTACGGAGAGAAGAAGGAGAGCTGAAATGGTTAAGAATGACAGAGTATTAGGGATAATATTCCCAAACATGCATGACGAATTCATCAGAGAACTCACAGAGCTCAGGACCACTGCCAGCGTTCCGTTCGGCGGAAGATACAGGCTCATAGACTTCACTCTTTCAGAGATGGTGGCAGCCGGAGTGGAGGATGTCGCCATGGTCGTAAAGAGAAACTATGTGTCTCTGATGGACCACCTTGGTTCCGGCAAGGAGTTCGACCTTGCCAGAAAACGCGGAGGACTTAAGATATTCCCTCCGTTTGCCGAGGCATGGACAGAAAGTTACAAGGGAAAGATACAGGCCCTCAACAACGTTCTGAAATACATTGAAGACAGCACTGCCGACACGGTCATCCTTTCCGATGCCGGACTCGTATCATCCATAGATTATTCGGACGTGCTCTCCAAGCACTGGGAGTCCGGGGCACAGATCACTGCGCTTTACAAGAAGGAGCAGATCGACGAGAGCCTGGTTGACGACAATGTCGTCTTTGAGATAGACGCTGATGACAACATCACCGATGTCTTCATCAATGAGGGCTTGGGAAAGACGGTGAACAACGGTCTTTGGGCATATGTCATCGAAAAGAAGCTTCTCGTGGATTTCGTAAAGGATTCCATCAAGAAAGGCGAAATCGACTTCGAGCGCGACATACTGCAGAGAAAGATGGACGGGATCGTTTTCAAGGGCTATGAGTACAAGGGATACCTGAGAAGGATTTCAAGCCTGAAGAGCTACTTTGAAGCCAACCTTGACCTGACAAACAGAGAGAGCATGCAGCGGCTGTTCTCAGGACATCCCGTATACACAAAGATCAGGGATGACGCACCGACGAGATACACGCAGGGCAGCCAGGTCAACAATGTGGTCGCAGCAGACGGATGCTTTATCGAAGGCTATGTTTACAACAGTGTCCTGTTCAGGGGAGTAAGGATAGGCAAGGGCGCCGTGGTCACCAACTGCGTGCTGATGCAGGATACCGTGGTTGAGGACGGCGCGACTCTTGAGAATGTCATATGCGACAAGAACGTGGTCATAAGAAGAGACAAGAGACTTGTCGGCGATCCTTCATTCCCGGTCTACGTTCCGAAGGACGGCGAGATCTAAGGAGATTTGATATATGAAGATATTGTTTTGCACGAGCGAATGCGTTCCTTTCGCGGCAAGCGGCGGTCTGGGGGACGTCGCCGGCAGTCTGCCGGGACGGCTCAACGGGAACGGGGCGGATGTCAGGGTAATAATGCCTCTGTATGCCAGGATCAAGGAAAAGTATATCGACCGGCTCAGATTCGTGGACAGTTTCTATGTGTCTCTCGCATGGAGAAATCAGTACTGCGGTGTCTTCACAATGGAGAAGGACGGAGTAAGATACTACTTCATCGACAATGAGTACTATTTCTACAGAGACAACCTGTACGGATATTTTGATGACGGCGAACGCTTTGCTTTCTTCTCGAAGGCGATCCTTGAGACGCTGCTTCATCTGGATTTTTCACCGGACATCATACACACCAATGACTGGCAGACGGCGCTAGTATGCACCTACCTGAACATCTACTACAGGCACATTCCAAAAATGCGGCAGATCAAGACGGTATTTACCATACACAACATCCAGTATCAGGGACAGTACGGGCTTGACATGGCTGGGGATGTGCTGGGCATACCGGACACCTGGATGAGCCATATCGAGTTCAACGGGGATGTCAATTTCATGAAGTCTGCCCTTGAGGACGCGGACATCGTTTCGACCGTTTCGCCGACCTATGCCGAACAGATACTCGATCCGTTCTACGGGCACGGACTCGAGAAGATATTAAGATACAAGACATATAAGCTGAGGGGGATACTCAACGGGATAGACTATGAGTCCTACAATCCGCGCACCGATCCCAACATTGCCAAAAACTTCCATGCCGACGGATTCGTGAGGGGTAAGGCCGCCTGCAAGGAGGATCTGCGACAGTACTTCGAACTGGAGGCTGACGATTCACCGGTTATAGCAATGGTGACAAGACTGGTGGACCACAAGGGCGTAGACATAATCAGACGGTGCGCCGAAGGACTAGTAGACCTTGGATATCAGATGGTAGTCCTCGGCTCCGGCGACTACGATCATGAACAGTTCTTCAGATCTCTTGCGGAGAGGCATCCGGGAAGGGTAGGAGTCGAGATCGGCTTCATTCCCACTCTTGCCAGAAAAATCTATGCGGGAAGCGACATGTTTCTCATGCCGAGCCTGTCGGAGCCTTGCGGCCTGTCACAGATGATAGCGATGAGATACGGAACGATACCGATAGTAAGACGGACCGGAGGGCTTAAGGACAGCGTGAAGGATTCTCTTGACGGAAAGGGAAACGGATTCGTGTTTACTGACTATTCGGCCGGAGAACTGTACGATGCATGTCACAGGGCATATGAAGGATATCAAAACAGATCCGGCTGGAAGATACTCACCAAGAGAGCAATGCAGCGGGACAACTCCTGGAAGAATTCAGCAAGGAAATACATCGACATGTATGGGGAATGCATGCAGATGTGGTGACAAATTCACTAAAGAGCAGGCACATGTGCCTGCTCTTTTTGTGGCATAAGAAAGATTTATGACAGGCAGAGGATATGGGGTCAAGTATTTATTGACAAATCGGGGATATATCTATAAAATCATTGCAGTATGTAATGATGAGTTAGACTTTTGCTACTTATTTCAAGGCAATAAAATAACAGAAATCTAATATCATACTGGCGTTGTATGTGCTGCTGTAATAGCCTGTTGGCTGTGTAACAAACCTTTTGCGGGGCAGTATAATTGGCGCCGGCTGTGTAGAGACGCAGAGTATTACCGCAAAGGGGGTCCATTAACATGGACAATAGTATTATCGTTAGCCTTAAAGACATTGTTGTAGATTTTGACGGTGAGACCGTTCTCGACGGTTTTTCGCTGGATATCCATGACAAGGAGTTCGTAACGCTTCTTGGTCCTTCGGGATGCGGAAAAACGACTACCTTGAGGATAATCGGCGGGTTCCTCACACCGAAGTCCGGCAATGTTTTTTTTGATGGTCAGGATATAACCTATCTGCCTCCGTACAAGAGACAGGTAAACACCGTTTTCCAGAAATACGCGCTTTTCCCTCATCTCAACGTGTTCGATAACGTTGCCTTCCCACTTAAGGAAAAGAAGGTCCCAAAGGCTGAGATCGAAAAGAAGGTCACGGAGGCGCTTGCTCTCGTAAAGATGCTTAATTTCGCCAAGAGAAACGTCAACAGCCTTTCCGGCGGACAGCAGCAGAGAGTTGCGATCGCAAGAGCGCTTGTGGCGGAACCGAAGGTGCTGCTCCTGGACGAGCCTCTCGGAGCGCTGGATCTCAAGCTGCGCAAGGACATGCAGCAGGAACTCAAGAAGATCCAGAAGGCTACCGGGATCACGTTCATCTTTGTCACGCATGACCAGGAAGAAGCTCTTACGATGTCAGACACCATCGTTGTCATGAGCGAGGGACAGATACAGCAGATCGGCTCGCCGACAGACATATACAATGAGCCGAAAAATGCCTTTGTCGCAGATTTCATAGGAGAGAGCAACATCGTTGACGGGGTCATGCTTGCCGACAGGAAGGTCAGGTTCGCAGGACATGTGTTCGAATGCGTCGACGAGGGCTTCGGAGAGAACGAGCCGGTAGACGTAGTCATAAGGCCTGAAGATGTGGACATCACAAGCGAAGATAAAGGCATGCTCAAAGGCAGAGTAACGTCCGTGACTTTCATGGGAGTCCATTACGAGGTCATCGTTGATATAAACGGCTTCAAGTGGATGATCCAGACCACGGATTATGTTGGTGTTGACGAGGACATCGGACT